>NZ_NHRI01000022.1:0-71581 GCF_003129585.1 Shewanella sp. BC20
GGGCAGTAGAAGCAGATATCCATCAGGGCCAGAGAGATCCCTCAACAACAGGCCGGATATATGGGTGCAATGAACTCTTCTCAAAATCGCTATCGAATGTCTTGCAAACCGGATGGGTCCATATATGCCGAGATAGCGTCAGTCGAATCAGGGACGAGCGTCTGACGCGATAGCATAAGAACGCTTAATGCCCAAGGGGCTTTCAACTCCGCTAGGGACGCCGAGGGATTTCCAAAAGGGGAACAGGCGCTTTTCCCCTTTTGGTCGGGTGTGGGGTGAAGCCCCACGACTTTGATTTAACTTTTATTTCTGCTTGGATTAACCAATCTAAAGCGCAGCACAAAATTCAAAAAGAAAAGATGGGACATCTATAACTCTTTTTACAATCACTTACCCACAATGAAGGTGATAAGAATGTTATATCCAATTGCAATTGAGACTGGTGACAGTAAACACGCTTACGGAGTGGTGTTTCCAGATATACCTAACTGTTTTTCGGCAGGCGATACTTTAGAAGAGGCGTTATCAAACGCAAAGGAAGCCGTTGAAATGTACTTAGAAGAATTGGCCGAGCGTGAGGAGTTACCACCAAAGGCTAGTGATCTGGCTACCTTGCAAAAGAATAAAGAATACCAAGGCTGGGCTTGGGCGATCATCGACGTTGACTTGGAGCCCTACTTAGGCAAGGCCGTCAGAAAAAAAGGACAGGCATAACTCTTTTGGGTTTAACGAAAGATGGGACAGTCTAACCGAAAGATGGGACATCCATAACTCTTTTGGGTTTAACAGCCAACGCCAAGGCTACAGAAGTTCACCCTCCCCTCGGAGTTGCCAAAGATAGGACATCCATAACTCTTTTGAGTTTAACAGCCGACGCCAAGGCTAAAGAAGTTCTCCCTCCAACGAAATTACCGCTGTGTCATAAGCTGTAGCTAGAACTACACTTCCACATCCCTGACCTCGTCAACAAAACCAAGGTAACGTTCACATCTCGCTAGTAACTGGGTTTTGTAATGAGACACAAATGATGCTTCATCTTCATCAAGGGGCGGGAGCATTAAAATCACCTCAGCTATTGCCTGCGCTATTCTTCGCGCAATTCTCGTTAAGTTACTGATTAATAGATTTCTTGGTAAACCCAAGCCATCTATAAACGCGGCTAATTGATACGCGTAAATGCTATTTGGATCAAATTCGTCATCAATAGCCATAGCAAGCTGTTGCTCAAAATCCTCATACATAGCCACGCTGACCAAATCGTACCAAGGAGTTGGCTCCATTCCGCTTGGCGTCATAAAAAATGAGTAGTTTTTACCGTGTGCATCGGCATTGCCAGTCAGTAAATTGAATAACGCCCATTGCAACATGTCTTGCTTAGCAGCCACGGGATTACGGCATTTTGCTGCAAGACTAAAGAGCCTGTTAAAACTTACCCCTTCACGAATATCTTTAACATCACGCCCTGAACCAAAATTACGTTCATATTTTTTGCTTACACTAAAACCAAGGGCTTGGCAGCTATCGACAATATGCCTTCTTAATACCCTTTGCTCATTTGACATATAACGTCTGTCGAAGCGTTCAACACAAAGGGCTTTGTAACGGCCAAAATGAACAATATCGACATTCGCCACATTCATCCCAACCACTTTGGCTAAGCGCATCGTTATAAATTCATTGATCACTAAATGATGATGTTTTTCGAATTTAACAATATGGGTCGATGACAGCGTACCTTCGGCAAAGGCAAATTCTTTCCCGTTATAAAACAGGTTTAACTTAGGCTGAACACCCGCTACCGATAGTCGAGGTTTGCCATCCCAAACTTCCATCGGCCACATTGTGGGATCTTCAATGCGTTGAATAACTTCTTCAGCCTTAATTGGCCGCAATTGTGTTTCAGGCAGTAAAGCCCCCTTAGGAACGAAAGCGATGGCACCTGCGGTATCGAGACCAATGGCGCGGATCAAGGCAAAGGTGTTCCCCTTAGAGACGCCAAGCGATTCAATCAGATAATCTAATCCTTTATTTTCTGGCAATAAGTTAACCAAAAACATTGATATTTGATTGCTCGTTCCTGTGCCATCTAAAGGAATAGTTGGTGAAAGTGGAAATCCACTTTGCTGCCAGTCTTTGGTGTAATGCACGGCAAAGGTGTCGGTCGTGGCACCAAAGGATAATTCCCCGATAATTGAATCACCGAGGTGCATCTCTAGCGTAAGCGTTTTAGCTGTACTCATGGGTTAATACCAGCCATTAGTTTCGGTGTCGCTGGTTTGAGCCGAAACGATATCAATCCCCAGACCATCAAGGATTTTGAATACGGTTGAGATATAAACATCCTCACCTTTTTCAACACGGATCAGCGTTTTTTTAGTTACGCCGCACAGCATGGCCGCCACGTCTTGAGTAAGAGCAGCACTTTTCCTTCGCTCTTTAATTAACAAGCCGAGGGATTGTTGATTTAACGGTGATGCCATTATCGCCTCCAAAAGTGTAACTTCATACACTTTAGCCTTTATATCAGTCCCATTCAATCAAAAAGTGTATATAAGTACACTTTTTGATTATTGATAATGACAAACCCACTAAAAGTGTACAACGTTACACTTTAAAGGCAGTTTTCAGTGCTTAAAACCCACAAAGTGTAGCTAAGTACATCTAGCGTGAAAAACGCCACAACCTAAATTGCCAGAGCCAAAAACAAAACCCCGATACTGTTGCCAGTATCGGGGTTTTCATTTTCTTTTATAAGTATTTGGGTTGTAAGCGATTAAGCTAAAGACCACAGATGCTTTTTGCGCAGGATAAATCGTGTTAGTACAAGGCGCTGTGAGCGTAGCATACGTTGTTTGTATGTGAGCGAGCAGCAACGCCGTAATCACCGATTTAAACCAGCAAAAATTACATCATGCCGCCCATTCCGCCCATACCACCCATACCGCCCATATCTGGCGCATCAGCTTTTGGCAGTTCAGCTACCATTGCTTCGGTGGTGATCATCAGGCCTGCGATAGACGCTGCGAATTGCAGTGCGCTACGGGTCACTTTAGTTGGGTCAAGGATACCCATTTCTAACATGTCACCGTAGGTGTCGTTGCCCGCGTTGTAACCGTAGTTACCGCTGCCGTGTTTCACGTTGTTCGCCACAACAGAGGCTTCTTCGCCTGCGTTGGTTGCGATTTGACGCAGTGGCGCTTCCATTGCACGCAGTGCGATAACAACACCGTGTTTTTGGTCTTCGTTAGCCACTTCAACGTCGGCAATCTTAGAAGCAACACGTACCAGAGCAACACCACCGCCTGGTACCACGCCTTCTTCAACCGCAGCACGAGTTGCGTGCAGCGCGTCTTCTACGCGAGCTTTTTTCTCTTTCATTTCAACTTCGGTCGCTGCACCGACTTTGATTACCGCAACACCGCCAGCTAATTTAGCCATACGCTCTTGCAGTTTTTCTTTGTCGTAGTCTGAAGTTGATTCTTCGATTTGTTGCTTGATTTGGCTAACGCGCGCTTCGATTTGCGCTTGTTCGCCGTTACCATCGATGATGGTGGTGTTGTCTTTAGTGATCACAACACGCTTAGCAGTACCTAAATCTTCTAAGGTTGCTTTTTCAAGCTCTAAACCGATTTCTTCAGCGATTACAGTACCGCCAGTTAAAATCGCTACGTCTTGCAGCATTGCCTTACGACGGTCACCAAAGCCTGGGGCTTTAACCGCAGCCACTTTTACGATACCGCGCATGTTGTTCACAACTAGCGTTGCTAAGGCTTCGCCTTCAACGTCTTCAGCAACGATCAATAATGGCTTACCGGTTTTTGCCAGACCTTCAAGGATTGGCAACAGTTCGCGAATGTTAGAGATTTTCTTGTCTACTAACAGTACGAATGGGTGATCTAATTCAACGCTGCCAGTTTCTGGCTTGTTGATGAAGTATGGAGACAGGTAGCCACGGTCGAACTGCATACCTTCTACTACGTCCAGTTCGTTTTCCAGTGCTTGACCTTCTTCAACGGTGATCACGCCTTCTTTACCGACTTTTTCCATTGCAGTCGCAATGATTTGGCCGATTGACTCGTCAGAGTTAGCAGAGATAGTACCTACTTGAGCGATAGCTTTTGAGTCGGCGCAATCTTGAGAAAGGTTTTTCAGCTCGATAACGGCTGCAGCAACGGCTTTATCGATACCGCGCTTTAAGTCCATTGGGTTCATACCCGCTGCAACGGCTTTTAAGCCTTCAGTCACAATGGCTTGCGCCAGAACGGTTGCAGTTGTTGTACCGTCACCGGCGGCGTCGTTGGCTTTAGAAGCAACTTCTTTCACCATTTGCGCGCCCATGTTTTCGAATTTGTCTTCTAATTCGATTTCTTTTGCAACAGACACACCGTCTTTAGTGATCAGTGGTGAGCCAAAGCTCTTGTCTAATACCACGTTACGGCCTTTAGGGCCTAAGGTCACTTTCACTGCGTTAGCCAGAATGTTTACACCAGCCAGCATTTTTACGCGTGCGTCGTTACCAAATACAACTTCTTTAGCTGCCATATTGAGTATCCTTTAAATTTTTGATGATTAATTGGAATGTCGAATTGATGTCGTGGATTAACCTACGATGGCCATCAGGTCAGCTTCTGACAGGATCAAGACTTCTTGACCGTCGATTTTTTCTTTCTTCACACCGTAACCTTCATTGAAGATCACTACATCACCTACTTTCACATCCAGTGGTCTTACAGTGCCATTTTCGAGAATACGGCCGTTGCCTACTGCCAGTACTTCTCCGCGAGTCGATTTTTCAGCGGCGCTACCGGTTAATACAATGCCACCCGCTGAAGTTGATTCAACTTCTAAACGCTTAACGATTACGCGGTCATGTAATGGACGAATATTCATCTATGAACTCTCCTAATGATTTAATGCCCAACAATCGAGGCGATTTTGTGATGAAAAAGAGGAAGCGTATTCGCCGTCCCCTTGATGTCTGTGATATGGGGTTACCCCTTGCCAGATCCAAGTGCCTTTACAAAAAAAATTCAAATTTTTGATGTCGGTTTTTTCAAGCGGGCACAATCCTGCTAGAATTCGGCCTCCGCTCGCAAACAAGGCACCATTTTCCCCATGAAAGACAGACACGGGCTGCTTAGCGCGCCAATTGGTCGTGTGCTGCTCAACATGAGCCTCCCCAACTTGATTGGCATTATGACCATTCTAGGTTTTAGCCTCGCTGACACTTTTTTTATCAGTCAGTTAGGGACCGAAGCCTTAGCGGCGATCAGTTTTACCTTTCCGGTGACTTTGATTATTTCCAGCATTGCGATTGGCGTGGGTGCTGGGGTATCGACCAATCTTGGACGGCTGATTGGCTCAGGTAACGCCCCGCAGGCAAAGGTGTTTTTGCACGATGCGCTGCTGCTGACCTTTATCCTTATCGCCAGCTTATCGGCCCTAGGTAGCATTTTTATTGAACCACTGTTTAGCTTGCTTGGCGCCAATAACTCCAGTTTGCCGCTTATTCATGACTATATGATGTATTGGTATGTGGGCGCGCCGCTGTTGGTGCTATTGATGGTGGGCAACCAAGGCTTACGTTCGACGGGGGATACTCGCTCCCCGGCGATGATTATGTCGTTGGCGGCGATCATTAACTTAATCCTCGACCCTTTATTAATCTTCGGTATCGGGCCTTTCCCACGCTTAGAGATCCAAGGCGCAGCGATTGCTACCCTGTTCTCTTGGCTGATAGCCCTGTCGCTCTCGGGTTATTTGCTGATTATTAAGCGGCGGATGCTTGAGCGGGCAGCATTTGATATCGATAGAATGCGCGCCAACTGGAGTAAACTCGCCCATATCGCCCAACCCGCAGCCCTGATGAATTTAATTAATCCACTCGCCAATGCGGTGATTATGGCGATGCTGGCGCATATCGACCACAGTGCCGTCGCAGCCTTTGGTGCGGGCACCCGTTTAGAGTCGGTGCTGTTAATCGTGGTGATGGCGCTCTCGTCGAGCCTGATGCCGTTTATCGCGCAAAACCTTGGTGCTGGCCAAACCCAAAGGGCGAAACAGGCGCTGCTGTTATCGCTTAAATTTATCTTAGTATTCCAGACCTTACTCTATATTCCGCTGGCGTTTTTCGCCCAGCCACTGGCGAGTTTATTCAGTACCGATCCACAGGTGTTAGAGTGGTTAAGCTTCTATATTTTGATCTTGCCCTGTGCCTATGGCCCGCTCGGCATAGTGATTATCTTTGCCACGGCGCTCAATGCGTACCACAGACCCATGAGCTCGCTAGTGATTAACCTATGCCGCTTAGTGCTGCTGATGCTGCCGCTGGCGGCGCTGGGGTCTTATATCGATGGGGTGAAAGGCTTATTGCTCGCACTCCCCATCACCAACCTCTTGATGGGGATTGCTTGTTATTATCTGGCGCAGCGCATTTGCGAGCCGACCAAGGTCACGACCGCCGACGCTATTTAGGTTGTGCTTTTTAGGCTAAAACGCACATCATTAGGCGGGAATGGCTCTTCCGATGCTTTACAGACTCGGCGCACATTTTGAGTGCTAAGATTGGTTGGAATACCATTCGGAGCCAGCTCTTGCATAATAAAGTCGATAAAGCGTCTACAGGCCAAACTTACATAACGTCTTGATGGATAAGCCAAATAGCATTCTCCCGGATGGGACTCTATCTCGGGTAATAGGGTAATTAACTGCCCAGAAGCAAGGTAATCCGCCACCACTTCTGCGGGCGCATACACGATCCCGCGTCCTTGCAAGGCAAACTCTACCGCGACCTCGACACTGTTAGAGCAAAAATTGCCTCTCACTCTCACTTCCTGTTCGGCACCAATCCATAACTCATTAAAGATCTTGCCATTTGAGAGTCGAAATAAGGACACATTATGGGATTCAATTTCTTTTGGTGTTGTTGGAGTACCGTATTGCGCTAAGTAGTCGGGGCTGGCATAAAAACGCAGATCTGTGGTGAAGATGGGCCGCACGACTAGATCTAAGGTATCTAGTGCAGGTTCCACAACGAAGGCTACGTCGAGATTATTCTTAACCATATCAACGGACTCTGCACTGCTGATCACTTCTACCGTCAGTTTTGGATGTAAATCCATAAAGCGGAAAATGGCGTGCATCAGTACATTCATGCTGTGGATAGGAAACATTTGAATTCGGAGATGGCCACTGATCTCAGCATCTTCGTTAGTCATCTCAAATAGGGTTTCGTCGAGCTGCGCCAAAATGTTTTGCGATCTATGGTAAAAATGGCTTCCCGCTGAGGTCAGCGTCATCGAGCGACTCTGGCGGTGGAATAGCTTGATATTCAGTTCATCTTCCAACGCCTGTAAACGGCGGCTCACGGTCGATTTAGGTAAGTTAAGCAAATCAGCAGCTTCGATCAAACTACCGGTTTCGGCTATGCGGTGAAATAACGCTAAGTCCTCTGTCTTCATTTTTAACTTAATTTCAATCTCATTATGTGGGACTCATAATCCCAAAGTATCCCGTTTATTGCAACAAATTTAGCTGTTATCTTCGCGTCCCTAAAATGCTGATAAATTGTTATCGAGGACTCCCTGACCATGAAATCATATCGACTGCTTCCCCTAGCGGCTTTATTGCCAGCCGTGCTCACAGCTTGCACTCCAGCGGAAAGCTCGGTACAGGCGAGTGCCATTCGTCCAGTAAAACTCTTTGAAGTTGAGCAACTCGAAGGGGGAGATTTTAGGACGTTTCCCGCCCGCGTCAGTGCTAATAGCCGCGCCGAGTTGTCGTTTCGGATTTCAGGTGAACTGACAGAACTTGCCCTAGTGGAAGGTCAACAGATTCGCCAAGGTAGCCTACTGGCCAAGTTGGATGATAGGGATGCCCATAACAATCTGATGACCCGCGAAGCCGAGCATGAACTCTTGGCAGCGGATTTTCAGCGTAAAACCGAACTCCTCAAACGCAAATTAATCTCTCAAGCTGAGTTTGATAGCGCCCAAGCGCAACTTAAATCGGCCAAAGCCGCCTTAGCCGCCGCCCGTGACCAGTTAAGTTATACCCAACTGATCGCGCCCTTTAGCGGTACAGTGGCGAAACGTTTAGTGGATAACCACCAAATCGTACAGGCCAACCAAGGGATTTTAACACTGCAAAACAACAACCTGCTCGATGTCAGTATTCAAGTCCCCGAGGCGATGGCCGCGAGCTTAAATACCTATGTGCAGCAGCAAAACTTTACCGCTAAGGTGCGTTTTAGCGCGCTAGCTGGAATGGAGTTTGATGCGAAATTCAAGGAATACTCAACCCAAGTCACGCCTGGGACTCAGGCCTACGAAGTAGTGTTTTCCTTACCTCAACCTAAAGATATTCAATTACTTCCAGGGATGAGTGCCGAGTTAACCCTCGCCTTAGTAAAGACGCCAGACCAAACCGCTTCGGCCATAGTGCCAGTCACCGCCATCGATAAACGCGACCAAGACGGCCAAGTTCAAGTGTGGGTGTATCAGTCTCAGTCGGGTGAAGTGAAACCCACAGCCGTCACCTTAGGGCGTGTCACCACTCAAGGCATCGAAGTCTTAGGCGGCATCAACAAGGGCGACTTGATTGTGAGTGCAGGAGTTTCCCAGTTATCCGATGGGATGAAAGTCAAACCACTACGCTGGCAGCGCGGAGTGTAATTCATGAATATTGCTGAGTATTCCATCCGCCACAAAGTCATCAGTTGGATGTTTGTGTTGCTGCTACTCGTGGGTGGCGGCGTCAGTTTTACGGGCCTTGGGCAATTAGAATTTCCCGAATTCACCATTAAAGAAGCCCTAGTGATCACCGCTTACCCGGGCGCATCACCCGAGCAAGTCGAAGAGGAGGTGACCCTGCCCCTCGAAGATGCATTACAGCAGCTCGATGCAGTTAAGCACGTGACCTCAATCAACAGTGCTGGCCTGTCGCAGATCCAAATTGAAATCAAAGAAACCTACGACAAAACCAGCCTGCCACAGGTGTGGGATGAAGTGCGCCGTAAGGTGAACGATACCGCAGGACAACTGCCCCCCGGCAGCACCTCGCCCAAGGTCTATGACGACTTTGGCGACGTCTATGGGATTTTGTTCAATCTTTCAGGCCCGGATTACAGCAACCGCGAATTAACCAACTACGCCGACTATTTGCGCCGCGAATTAGTGCTAGTGCCAGGGGTGAAAAAAGTCTCAGTCGCGGGCAGTGTGACCGAGCAAGTGGTGATTGAAATATCACAACAAAAACTCTCGGCACTGGGGCTAGATCAAAACTATATCTACGGTCTTATCAACAACCAAAACGTAGTATCCAACGCCGGGAGTTTAGTCGTTGGCGATAATCGCATTCGTATCCACCCTACGGGTGAATTCAGCAGTGTAAAGGATCTGACGCGTCTGATCGTCAGCCCGCCCGGTAGCACCGAACTCATCTATTTAGGGGATATTGCCAATATAGAGAAAGATTACGACGAGACCCCGAGTGTGCTCTATCACAACCGTGGCGAGACAGCTTTATCGCTGGGGATTTCCTTCTCAAGCGGCGTTAACGTGGTTGAAGTGGGTAAAAGCGTTAGCCAGCGCCTTGCCGAGCTGGAGTCACAACGCCCAATTGGGATGAACCTAGACACGGTTTATAACCAGAGTCTGGCGGTAGACGATACAGTTAATGGCTTTTTAATCAACCTATTAGAATCGATAGCCATCGTTATTGCCGTGCTATTGCTGTTTATGGGCTTACGCTCTGGCTTACTGATGGGATTAATCCTGCTGCTGACCATTCTCGGCACTTTTATCGTGATGAAAGTACTGGGCATTGAGCTGCAACTGATCTCCCTCGGCGCCCTGATCATCGCACTCGGTATGCTGGTCGATAACGCCATTGTGGTGACGGAAGGCATTCTGATTGGCCTGCGCCGGGGTAAGACTCGCCTCGAAGCCGCAAAACAAATTGTGTCGCAAACCCAGTGGCCGCTACTTGGCGCCACAGTGATCGCGATTATCGCCTTTGCGCCGATTGGTTTATCACAAAATGCTGCCGGTGAATTTTGTCGCTCCCTGTTCCAAGTGTTAATGATCTCTTTATTTATCAGTTGGATTACGGCGATCACCCTGACACCTTTCTTCTGCCACTTGCTCTTTAAAGATGCGCCAGCAGACGACGAAGAACAGGACCCATACAAGGGCTGGTTCTTTAGCTTATACCGCGCGAGTTTAACCTTTGCCCTGCGTTTTAGGCTCGCCAGTATTCTCTTGGTCGGTGCCATGCTCGTTACTGCGGTAATTGGCTTTGGACATATCAAAAATGTGTTCTTCCCTGCGTCAAATACGCCCATCTTCTTTGTCGATATTTGGATGCCTGAAGGCACGGATATCAAAGGCACAGAACGCTTTACCGCCGATATTGAGCAGCTGCTACTCAAGCAAGCCGAGGAGCAACACAGCGGCCTAAAACACTTAACCACAGTGATTGGCCAAGGTGCGCAGCGTTTCGTCCTGCCCTATCAACCCGAGAAAGGCTACCCCGCCTTTGCCCAGTTGATCATCGAGATGGAGGATTTAGCGTCGCTCAAAGTCTATATGTCTGAGTTAGAAGGACAGTTAAATCAACGTTTCCCGCAGGCGCAATATCGCTTCAAGAATATGGAAAACGGCCCGTCTCCCGCCGCGAAGATTGAGGCACGTTTCTACGGTGATGACCCCGAAGTGCTGCGTGTATTAGGCGCGCAGGCCGAAGCGATTTTCCATGCTGAGCCAACGATGGACGGTGTTCGCCATGACTGGCGTAATCAAGTGCCGTTGATCCGCCCGCAGCTGCAAAATGCTCAGGCGAGGGAAACCGGGATCAGCAAGCAAGATCTGGATAACGCACTGCTCATCAACTTTAGCGGCAAACAGATTGGTCTGTACCGTGAAACCAGCCATTTGCTGCCTATCGTTGCCCGTGCGCCCGCCGAAGAACGCTTACAAGCCGACAGCCTGTGGAAACTGCAAATTTGGAGTACCGAGCACAACACCTTCGTGCCAGCCACCCAAGTGGTGAGCCAGTTCGAAACCCAGTGGGAAAACCCGTTGGTGAAGCGTCGCGACCGGATGCGGATGTTAGCGGTTCTGGCCGATCCAAAGCTTGGCAGCGATGAGACAGCCGATTCTGTGCTGCGTAAAGTGAAGGATAAGGTTGAAGCCATCAGTCTTCCCGCTGGTTACCACCTCGAATGGGGCGGCGAGTATGAGACTGCAGGCGAAGCCCAAACCGCGGTATTTAGCTCGATTCCTATGGGTTACTTGGCGATGTTTTTAATCACAGTGTTCCTGTTTAACTCTGTGCGTCAGCCCTTAGTGATTTGGTTTACCGTGCCACTGGCCTTGATTGGTGTCTCGGCGGGATTATTGATTTTCGATGCCCCCTTTAGCTTTATGGCGCTACTGGGCCTGCTGAGCCTCTCGGGCATGGTGATTAAAAACGGCATTGTGTTGGTTGATCAAATCAACTTAGAGCTCGGTGAAGGTAAACCCGCCTATACAGCCCTTGTCGATTCGAGTGTGAGTCGTGTGCGCCCCGTGTTAATGGCGGCGATCACCACTATGCTCGGGATGATCCCGCTGATCCCCGACGCCTTTTTCGGCTCGATGGCGATCACTATCATCTTTGGTTTAGGTTTTGCCTCATTACTGACCCTGATAGTGCTACCAGTGATGTACAGCTTGGCCTTTAACATCAAACCGAATGCAGTGGCGAGCACCAACTAGCACGCCACTCTCCCTAAACGCTTCCCGGCGTGGCCGATCGATGTAGTATTGCTCATCGATTGGCCCTTTCCTTTTATCGATTATCCACTTAAGCCCAATACAAAAACGCCTAGATTTCAGCTGGGTTAGCATAAAATCTAGGCGCGGTAAGAGTGAATGACTATCGAGCCCGGCGTTAATTGACGACCTTTTTCACGACTTTCTTAGCATCGACTGCCTCTTTTTTGTCGTGCTTGTCGTGTTCGTGCTTATCTTGCTTTAGCGCATCGGAGGCTTTGTCGGATAGCTTATCGTCGGGTTTAATATCATCGACCTTATCACTGACCGAATCCGTCACTTTATCCTTAGCATCCCCAACGGCATCCTTGGCATCTTTCGCCGTACGCTCGGCGGCTTTCTCGGGAGTACAGCGACCACTCACGCCAGTAGTAGCCTTGACCGCGGCATTCTTGGCAACTTTTTCAGGGTCGCAATTTGGATCTAAAGGCCCTGCCACGGCGCTATAGGTGATCAGCGAGCAAGTTACGACAGACAACAATCCCGACATCAGCTTTAACTTAGTTAAGTGCATATTCAACCTCCATGAATAATATGTTCGAGGTTTACTATAGTACGCCCCTAAATCGAAGCAAAGGTGAGGCAAGTGATCCACCGCAGACAATTGCGACAAAGCCCACATAAAAACAAGCTCCCAGAGAGTTACCTATGGGAGCTTGCAGAATAGTGCCTGAGTACAGTTTAGCTGTCGGGATATGTAACTAAGGTTTTGGATCCTTTGGCTGAGCGTCTTTTGGCTCATTCGCTTTCGTATCAAGATCTTGGTCGGTCAATTGATGACTCTCGGGGCGTTTATCGCTCGGATCGGCCTTATGCTCAAAGTCCCCTTCATACACATTGCCGTCGGAGTGAGTATGTTGCTCAAAGGGGGATTGGCCAAATGGATTCGACTGCGAACCAGAATGAGGTCCAAATGGACCCGCACCAAAACCGCCGTGCATTCCGCCCTGTAAACCAGACACCACGCGCAGCTGCATACGCTTAAACACTAAGGCGGCAATCGGGCGGCGCGTTAAGGGTGTGAGTAATAATAGGCCAATAAAATCAGTCACAAAGCCTGGGATAACCAGCAATACACCCGCCATGGCTAACATCATGCCTTCGACAATTTCCTGCCCTGGCGCCTCGCCTCGGGTGAGTTTTTGCTGCACTTGCATCAGCGTGCTCAACCCTTGGCTACGCACGAGCGACACACCCAACACGGCGGTAAATAACACCAGACCAATAGTGGTCCAAGTGCCAAGCACCTCGCCCACACGAATTAACACTGACAGTTCGATAACTGGGATCAGCACAAATAATAAAAACAGGATTAAAAACATACCGACCTCAGATTTATCTCGCTTACTTGAAAACTAAATGGGGGCTATCCGGTCTTAATTCAAGTCTCTTGGCTGGCGCTGTCGGTAAGGGAGTGAAACTTCTGATATTTAGCTCACTCTTTTATTACCCGGTTAATGTATGAGACCATAAAAACACGTAAAGTAGCTTAGCCTAATAGGCTTAAGCGAAGTTTAAGATTGTTAAGGGACGATACCTCACACCATGCAAGCTCAATATCTTGTGGTCAGCACCAGTTGCCCAGATGAAGTTCAAGCAAAGCGCATTGCACGTGCCTTAGTGGAAGCGCGCATCGCCGCCTGCGTACATATTTCGGCGCCGATCCGCTCCATTTATGCATGGGAAGGAAAAATCTGTGAGGAGCAAGAAATTAGCTTACACATTAAATGTTTACAAAGCCGCTATGCCGAGTTAGAACAGCTTGTGCTTCAACTCCACCCTTATCAAGTGCCTGAAATTATTGCCGTACCCGTGACTCACGGGCTACCAGCCTACTTAGATTGGATAAAAGATAACACTCAGCCATGAAAAAACTACTTAGCCTTGTTTTCACCGCGTTACTGCTCTTTACGCCTCTCACCCTAAGTGGCAACGCCTTCGCCAATAGCTTTGGTTTTCTAAAAAGCGAACCCGAGTTAATGCCTGTCGATCAAGCCTTTGCCTTCGATTTTAAGCAAGAAGGTAATAAGGTCACCCTCAATTGGGTCATTGCCGACGGCTACTATATGTATCGGGATAAGCTCAAATTTAGCGTCAATGGCGCCGAACTTGGCACCATCGACCTGCCAAAGGGTAAGCCCCACAACGACGAATATTTCGGTGAGCAAGAGGTTTACTACACCTATATCGATATTCCCGTTGGCCTGAAACAAGCCAATGATAACGGCACCTTAACCGTGACCTTTATGGGCTGCGCCGAGGGTAAACTCTGTTATCCACCGACCAAGCGGGACGTGACCCTAAAGGCTGTCGCGGCCAATGATGGGGATATTGCAACTGGCGCAGACAGCAACGAAACGACTGAACCTGCCGCCTCTGCTGACGCCAAGCAAACTAGCAGCGCCCCAAGCCAACCTATTACTCAGCAGGACAGCCTAAGCCAGATGCTGTCTAACGACAGTTTACTCTGGACCTTAGTGATCTTCTTCGGCCTAGGGATTGGTCTGGCGCTCACGCCTTGCGTCTTCCCGATGTACCCTATCCTATCGGGCATTATTGTTGGCCAAGGGCAAAAACTCTCGACCGCCAAGGCCTTCACCCTGTCGATGGCCTATGTGCAAGGTATGGCAATCACCTACTCGATTTTAGGTCTAGTGGTTGCCTCTGCGGGGATGAAATACCAAGCGGCGCTACAGCATCCCGCTGTGCTGATCTTTTTAGCTATCCTGTTCTTTGTACTCAGTTTATCCATGTTTGGCTTGTACGATCTCAAACTGCCTTCTAGTTGGCAGGAGAAGATGAACTCGATTTCCAACAATCAAAAGGGCGGAAATTTAGTTGGCGTGTTTTTGATGGGGGTGATCTCGGGATTAGTGGCCTCACCTTGCACAACGGCCCCGCTCTCAGGCGCCTTAGTCTATGTGGCACAAACAGGCGATTTATTGCAAGGTTTCCTCGCGCTCTACGTGCTGAGCATGGGTATGGGTGTGCCGCTACTCATCATTGGTACCTCGGGTGGTAAGTTACTGCCACGCGCTGGCGCTTGGATGAACATCATTAAAACCGTGTTCGGTTTCCTCCTGATTGCGGTATCGATTGTGATGCTTGGCCGTATTTGGACTGGTGTGGTTTCCGATGTGCTCTGGTCACTCTGGGGCATTAGCTTCACCGGTTACCTGATGCACCAAAACAAACTCAGCACCTTCAATTGGAAACAAACCGTGCGCTCAGTGCTGCTGACACTCACGCTGTTGGCCAGTTTCTCCTACGGTTTCCAAGCGGTCATGGGTCACTTTGGTTTTACCCATACGTCAATGGGCACAGTGGCGACAACCGAGCAGGAACACGGCTTTAAACGCATTAAATCCATTGAGGATTTAGACCGTGAAATCGCCGCAGCGACAGCGGCGGGCAAACCAGTGATGTTGGACCTCTACGCCGATTGGTGTGTGGCCTGTAAAGAGTTTGAGGCCATCACCTTTAAGGACGCCGAAGTATTAGCACGGATGAACAAGATAGTGTTATTGCAGGCCGACGTGACTAAGAGCGATGCCATAGATGTCGCACTGCTAGAGAAATACAACGTGCTGGGCCTACCTACGCTGCTGATGTTTAACGAGCAAGGTGAGCAGAGGGAAGATCTAAGAGTGACTGGCTTTATGGGACCGAAGGAATTTGCCGCCCATTTAGATCACTTAGTGAAATAATCTCAGCTAAAACGCCAATTTATCACTGCGCCGTTTTAGCGTAAAACCAATAAAAAGCGGACTTTTTTCATTAAAAGTCCGCTTTTTTATCACGCTGTCATCGATTTCTTATACAATCCCTGTTTAACGTGGACTTTTTAGATTGGAGCATTATGGAACCGGCTATTCTCATCATTACACTTATCTGCGGCATGCTGGTTAGCCGCATAGGGCTGCCTCCCCTGATCGGCTACTTAGTGGCAGGCTTTGTACTCTTTGTTTTTGGTATTGAGAAAGAAAGCCTGCCTCTACTGCAAGAACTCGCTAACCTCGGTGTCACCTTATTATTGTTTGCCATTGGTCTTAAACTCGATATTCGTAGCCTCTTTAAGGCCGAAGTCTGGGCGGGCTCGAGCATACATTTAGTGCTCTCCATGGTGCTGTTTATTCCCATCCTCAAAATCCTCGGCCTGATTGGCTTAAGCCAGCTCGACGGTTTGAGCGTGGCACAGCTGTCATTAATCGCCTTTGCGCTCAGCTTCTCCAGTACGGTATTCGCGATTAAGGTATTGGAAGATAAAGGCGATGTGCAGTCCCTCTATGGCCGTGTCGCCATTGGTATCCTGATTATGCAGGATATTTTTGCTGTCATTTTCTTAACTATTTCTAAGGGCGCTATCCCGTCTGTCTGGGCGCTGGCATTATTGCTGTTGCCTCTGGCAAAACCGCTAATTTACAAAGCCTTCGACCGTGTCGGTCACGGCGAACTCTTAGTGCTATTTGGATTAGTGATGGCGCTGGTTGTCGGCGCTTGGTTATTTGAATCCGTCGGCCTCAAACCGGATCTCGGCGCGCTGATCATCGGGATTTTACTCGCGGGGCATAAAAAGGCCTCTGAGCTGGCTAAATCCTTGTTCTACTTTAAAGAACTCTTCCTTGTCGCCTTCTTCTTAACCATTGGCCTCAACGGCTTACCCACGGTATCCGATGTGGTACTTGCGGCCTTATTAGTGCTATTAGTGCCGTTAAAAATCCTGTTATTCGTCTACTTACTGACACGATTCAAGCTGCGTTCACGCACCTCTATGCTGGCCTCATTCAACTTAGGTAACTTCTCTGAGTTCGGCCTTATCGTGGCCGCCGTTGCCACCAGCAAAGGTTGGCTACCACCACAATGGCTGGTGATTATCGCGGTCGCCTTAAGTTTCAGCTTCTTATTTGCGGCGCCACTCAACGCTACCGTAGGCAATATCTATCAACGCTTCCAACAACGTCTGATTCGACTCGAGAAGCCCCCGTTGCACCCCGAAGACAGACCGATTGCCATTGGTAATCCCCGCTTCTTGATCTTAGGTATGGGCCGCATTGGTAGCGGTGCCTACGACGAACTGCGCGCGCGTTTCGATGGTGAAATCCTCGGGATTGAACACAAGCAAGAACTGGTGGATTTACACCGTGCCAATGGCCGCAACGTAGTGCAAGGTGACGCCGCAGATACCGACTTTTGGGAGAAACTCGACCGAGCGCCAAATCTTGAGTTAGTACTGCTGGCCATGCCGCACCATGCGGGAAATCTGTTCGCCGTTGAGCAGCTTAAGAAGCTGAACTATCAAGGTAAACTCAGCGCCATTGTGCAATACGGCGATGATGCCGCCTCGCTGAGAACCTCTGGCGTACACAGCGTGTATAACTTGTACGAAGCGGCGGGGGCGGGTTTTGTCGACCATGTGATCCATGAGTTATTACCCGATTCAGAAACCCGCGCAGAGGCCGAAGCCAATGCCGACAAGTCACCAATCAACGCTAACGCGACCTCTGGCTCGGTCTAATCTAGCCTTGAATAAAAATCATCTTATTTAGGCTAATGTTGGCTCAGGAAATTAAACCTCCTGAGCCAACTTATCTCTCCCCTTAAAATGTTAAAAACAATCAAAATCAACTAATTGCAGTGATTCGCCAGACAGAACTAATCGGTTGCTTGTTCTGTATCGATTTTCCCTAACGAGACTATCGTCTATACCCTACAAAATCTCAGTTACAAGGCCGAGTTAGTCGTGATATAAATCGAAGACAAGAACGCAATTTAGCTCAGCTTTTTTGGAAGTCTTCTCAGCATGTCGAACCCTGCGCAGCGCGCCACTAAGTTATTTGTCCAAACCTTTGGCACTAAAGCCGATGATTTATACCAAGCCCCTGGTCGGGTTAATTTGATCGGTGAATATACGGATTACAACGACGGCTTCGTGTTGCCCGCCGCCATTAATTTTCATACAGTGATTGCCGTTAAGCGCCGAGAGGACAATAAGTTTCGCGCCGTTGCCGACGCCTTTCCGGGACAAATCAAGGAATGGAGCTTCGGTAAAGACACCGAAATCAATCCCGAAGATGGTTGGGTCAATTATCTCAAAGGCCTAACGGTGGCCATGGCCAACACTGGGCTTATCGCCAAAGGGTTAGACTTAGCGGTTGTCGGCGATGTGCCATTAGCCGCAGGCCTGTCTTCCTCCGGCGCCTTAGTCGTCGCCTTTGGTACGGCTATTAGCGACAGCAGCCAACTGCATTTATCTCCTATGGCGGTAGCACAACTCGCACAGCGCGGTGAATATCGTTATGTCTCATCGGCTTGCAGCATCATGGACCATATGATCTGCGCCATGGGCGAACCGGATCATGCCTTGCTCATCGATTGTCTGGATCTGGATAGCGAGCCTATTGCGATCCCTGAAAACCTCAGCCTGATCATTATCGATGCCCATATCGAGAAACAACGTCTGGCGGCGATAAATCAACAACGCCGCGAAGAATGCGCACAGGCTGCCGACTTTTTTGGCCTCGATGCCCTGCGCCACCTCGACCTGCGCCAGCTCGAAAGTGCTAAAGATCAATTGGATGACACCCTGTATCGCCGTGCCAAACACGTCGTCACCGAAAACAAACGCACTCAGAGTGCAGCTCGGGCGCTAGAGCAAAATAATCTATCTAAATTCAGTTTGTTAATGGCACAGTCCCATCAATCCCTGCGGGATGATTTTGAGGTGACACTGCCCGAATTTGACACTTTGGTGGACATAGTCGGCCAAGTGATTGGAGAGCGTGGCGGCATTCGCATGACCGACGGTTGTGTTGTCGCCCTAGTGGATCACGAACTCACCGATGCCGTAGTCTCGGCGGTCGAGCATGCATTTTATGAGCAGACTGGAATCGATGCCACTGTGTATCTCTGCTCGGCGAGTGCGGGCGCGGGGCGCATCGACAGCTAGTCCATCAATCACGCTCAATCCATTCTTCCAGACAAGTACCATACGAATTCAACCTTGAATCCTATGGTATTTGTTGTTTTTAAGAGGCAAAATCAAGCGGTTAAATCACATTAGAGGGAAGCTAAATGGTGCGTTTCAGTGTACTAGATCCTTGGACCGATCCCCGCGGCGGTGAAATCGAACGTGTGCGGATAGACAATGGCATCATCGCCTTAGAAGTGCTCAGCTTAGGTGGCATTATTCGCTCACTTTGGACGCCCGATAAACAGGGCCAACGCGCCAATATCGTGCTTGGCTGCGACAGTGCCGAAGATTATCTAACCCAAAACGCCCACCTTGGTGCAATCGCAGGGCGCTTTGCCAACCGTATTGCGATGGGCAAGATGCAATATCAAGGGCAAGAATATCAACTGGATATAAATCAGGCTAGTAACTGCTTGCACGGTGGCCGCGAAGGTTTTAATCGGAAAAATTGGCACTTAGGCCAACTTCCCGACGGTGTGCGTTTATCGTTAGTTAGCCCAGATGGCGACATGGGTTTCCCCGGCAATTGCACTGTCCAGTTAGACTATCGCCTCGCAGCCAATAATCTGTATGTGGAAATCCTCGCCTCGGTGGATAAACCTTGCCCCGTCAGTCTGACACAGCATTCCTACTTCAACCTCGACGGTCTGCCGAACAATCATCAACATCGGATGCAAATCGATGCTACGCGCTACCTCACCATGAATGAGGTGGGCGTGCCTACGGGAATTGCCGAGGTCAAAAACAGTATTTTCGATTTAACTCAGGGCATTACTCTTGGGGATAAACTTCAAGATCCGACGCTGGCCAGCACCCAAGGTTATGATCATTGTTATCTCTTGGACAATCCCGATGGCGCGCTGCGCCGCTTTGGCTGCCTATCGAGCCCCGTCAGTGGTCGCGCCATGACAGTCTTTACCAATCAGCCCGGCGTGCAGCTCTACTGCGCTAACTTTTTAGCGGGAACCCTAGGGCGAAACCAACAAAGTTTGAACGCCTATCAGGGCGTGTGTATTGAGCCGCAAAAATTACCTGATTCGCCGAATCAACCCCAACTGGGTGATGACGCTTGGTTAGTACCGGGGAAAATCTACCATCATATCAGCCGCTATCAATTTGATATTGAAGGCTAAAATGAATGCGTTTTGGGATAGGTTTTTCGAATAAAGGAAGGAAAAGCCGGTAAGGAATAAAGTGATTTATTCCTTACCCTAACCAAATTTGCCCTAGGCAAACTCAGTGTTAATCGTCGAAATCATCGCCCCAATCTTCATCAAAATCGGCGCCAATGGCATCGG
Source organism: Shewanella sp. BC20 (assembly GCF_003129585.1). Classification (NCBI taxonomy): domain Bacteria; kingdom Pseudomonadati; phylum Pseudomonadota; class Gammaproteobacteria; order Alteromonadales; family Shewanellaceae; genus Shewanella; species Shewanella sp. BC20. Next base: position 20,082 of record NZ_NHRI01000022.1, read on the forward strand.
TTTCAATTTCAGGCTCAACTTCAGCTTTAGCCTTACGAACAGGGCCTGACTCTTTGACATTGTTCAGGTCGATACGAGCTTGATGCTTGCCCATAAATTGAGCTCGAGCTGCTTTCCATGCGCCGCTAAACTTAGCTTCAGCCGCTTTTACCGCTGCATCATCTAAGTCATGTAGGTTCACTTTTACGATGTCTTCTACATACTCAACAATAGCATCACGTTCGGTATTGTAGAGGTAGATTCGTCCAGGGGAAGCCTCTGGCAGCTGGTTGTCATGGACGACAATCGCGGTGCCCTTCGATGTTCTCAGCTCACCATACCAAACCTGTTTCTTTGCTGTGTTATACATATATGCCAATACCCTTAAATCAACACATACACTATGAGTTTTTTAGTCTGAATAAGCGAAGCGTCGCTTGCTTTGATCCACGAATCGCGCCGGAAAGTCTCTGACGTTTTCAACTGGGTATTTTTACAGAATATTTCCGATAATCAATGCCTCATACCATGAAATTTTCACTTATTACGCATTAATTTCGGCCAAAGTCTCTAAAAAATTTTGTCATTAACGACTTTAGTCTAAAAAAACATCACAGCAAGTTTTAATTCGGCAGCCCGCCTCCATCAAAGGATTGAGGCGAGTGCGTTTACACAGATGTAGCCAGGCGGGATCACAAGGTTAATACGACTTTGCCTCTATGTTCTCCCGACTGCATTAGCGCATGGGCCTTGGCCGCCTCGGCCAGTGGAAAGGTGGCACAGATATGCGGCACGATTTGCTGGCTATCGAGCAAAGGCCAAACCTGCTCACGTAATTGCTTGGCAATTTCGGCTTTTGCCGCAACGCTCTGCGGTCTTAAGGTTGACCCCGTCCACACAATACGTTTGGCCATCAACTGCAGAATGTTCACCTCAGCCTTACCGCTACGTTGGGTCGACACTGATACCATGCGACCATCTAGCGCTAATGCTTGAAGATTCAAGTTGATAAAGTCGCCACCAGCAATATCAAACACCACATTGACGCCCTTGCCTTGGGTAAAGGCCATGACTTCTTCCACGAAGTTCTGAGTGTTGTAGTTCACCACCAGATGGGCGCCTAATCCGGCGCAATAGTCACGCTTGGCATCCTGCCCCGTGGTCGCAATCACGGTCGCACCAAGATGCTTAGCGAGTGAAATCGCCGTGCTGCCAATGCCACCCGAACCACCGTGGATCAACACGGTTTCACCCGCCTTGAGTCCCGCACGCATAAAAAGGTTGCCCCACACAGTGAAAAAGGTTTCGGGCAGCGCCGCCGCTTGCACCTCAGAAAAGCCCTGTGGGATAGGTAAACAATGCTCGGCATAGGTTAAGGTGTACTCGCCGTAGCCACCGCCGGGCACTAAGGCGCAAACCTTATCTCCTAACTGCCATTGAGTCACGCCGTCGCCCAAGGCGCAGATCTCCCCCGCGACTTCCAGCCCAATAATCGGCGAGGCCCCAGGTGGTGGTGGATACATTCCCATCCTTTGTTTGATATCGGGTCCATTCACCCCGGCAGCGCGGTTACGAATTAAGACTTGGCCAGCACTCGGTACGGGCAATGGCGAACGAGTCAGCTGCATCACCTCAGGCTCGCCGGGCTGCTCAAGATAAATATGCGTGTAATCATGGGGTAATTCGGACATAACGTGCTCCTAGGAGAATACAGAGTACTGCCGCTAACAAGGCAGTCTTCATTGCTCGTTAGCAGCTATTTAAGGCATAGCTGGATATGGGGATAAATCGATAATCATAGCGACGATAGGGCTAGACTATCCCAAGTTCAAACACTAAAACTGGCATGACTCTCAAAGCTTTTCAAGCGCTTGTACTCTTGCCTTGGCCTTAGCTTCGTAATCATTCGTAAAGAATTTAGCCAGTTCAATGCTGTGCTGATAGAGCGCAAGGGCGCGCTCTGGCTCAACGCTGCCACTTTCGCCCGTATCGAGTAGGCTCGCAAGCTGAAAATAGGCACGCCCCAACACATCCCGCTGCATGCCTTGTTTATCGCCCTGCGAAACCACTTTTTCGAGCCAGATGCGTGCTTGGTGCACATCACGCGTGTCGGGTTTTAACAGAATATCCGCATATTCAGCGGCAACATAGAGGTCGCGCTCGGCGGCAATCTGCCAAAACTCTTGGCTTTGTTCAAAATCCTCGAGCAAATAATAGTAATCACTGGCGGCGCTATGGGCTAAGGCCGGATCAGCCTGCAAACTCATACGATAGTGAGTTAATGCTGCCGTTGCATCATGGTAGGGCGACCAAGGCAATGCTTGGTACAGCGCCATCATACTAATGGCCTCGGGAACACCTTGATTAACCAACTGATTTAACTGCTCCCAAGCGCTGGCTTGGACGCTTTTCGCCTCGGCCGTATTCGGTTTACCTTGCAGTATGGTCTCAAATGGCTGACGAATCAGTTCCAATGTGGCCTCGACATCCCCAAGCCTTGCCGCGCGTTGTAGCCAATAACGGCTCTGCCCAACCTCGCCCGCATAGGCTGCCTGTGATTGCATCCACTGAATCGCAATCAAGTCATCGCCCTCGGCCGCCTCTCGGTAGTATTTGCGCGCTTTTTCTTCATCCTTCGCCAGCGCATGACCTGCCCAATAGATGTGTGCTAACAATCGCTTATCTTCGGCCTTGCTGCTCTCACTTAAGGTATTGAGCATAGATTCAGGCTTACCATAGGCATACAGATGAACGTCCCCGCGCGGATAACGATACTCAGTGCCATCGGGATAATGGACGGAGATATGCTCAGGCTGACGCCATACATTCACTTGATAATCTGGCAGAATTTCGGGATTAAACTGCACCCGCAGCACTGGCTGTTTATCGAATCGCACCATTTGTGTCGCCGCGCTTGACCATAAACGGCTACTCGATTGCAGATTACTCTTAAGCTTTACCTCAAAGGGGCTGTCGGTCTTGGGGCTGTAAATCACCACAGGGTAATACACGGGATTGAGGCTAAGCGGCAACGCCGCAACCAGATTGGTATCTTCTTCGCTGCCAGCAAGCACGGGCTCGATAGTCAGCTCCTGACTCAAATAAAAGCCATCATGGGGCGAGGCTTTGGTCACAGGTCCGCTCGATGTTAATAGCGGTGACGTATGTAAATAGTCATCTTTTAATGACTTAACCTTTTGCCAGATGGGATGACTTGGCTGCAAGGTAAGGTCGAGGACTAAATCCTCTAATTGCCAATCGCAATCTCCGCCCCCTTGCAGGGCTAACGTCAGGTTGAAAGGTTTGGCATTGTCGGTCGTATCGAGGGATTGTCGCAGAACCGAACTCTTATTCAGCGTGGCGCGATAGGAGTTGGCAATATCACCATTTGGGAAACGGATTTCTTTGCGGGTACATGTAGAGGAAGTGTAATAACCAACTAATTCGAGCTGGGTGTGGGCAGGTAAGGTTCCCGTAAACTCGAAGCGTTGCGCAGTCTTTGGCGGCTTAGTTTGGTCAACGGGTAACTCCTGTAGCCACAGGTTATCCCACCAGCCCGCCCAAGCTGGCGCAGAGTTCATTAGGCTTAAACTCAAGATGAGGCTCAGGCCCAGCGCGAGCACTGCTACTTTAGGAACCAACCTCATAATGCCAGCTCTCCATTGCTGATGAGATACCATCGCCTTTGCTTTAATGTCTCTACATCGGTTTTCACCAATGGAACCACCCTTGTTGTTTTAGGCATAATGCCAGTGTGAGCTTAGCTCAGTGCCGCTAATACCTTGGCCGCCTCACTAAAACGTGGGCGACTTGCGAAGTCGGCCCGCATACATTGCTCTTTTAACTGCAGCAGCAGTGCGTGCAGCCCCTCATCCTCACAGCAATTGGCAAAGGGCAACAAATCATCAATCAAACAACCTAAAGCTCTCACCTCTATGGCCTCCATCGCCTCTCGCTCTGATTGGGATAGCTTTGCCAAGTTTGAAGCAGCGCCAAAGTCACCGAACAATAGCGCCATCTGCGGGTTAATCATCATATTGTGCGCATACACATCCCCATGGCTGATTTGCTGGGCGTGCATATGCGCAAGAGTCTCGGCCAAGTGCAAGGCTATCTTAACTATGCCCTTAAGGCTGAATTCGGTCCCTGCCTTAAAGGTATCGCGGGTACAGGTTTCGAGGGAGGGCGGTAAACCTAAGTTAGAAAACCCTTGGGGGATTAACGCCATCACTAGCCCTAGCTGATCCTTCTGGCTGATATGCGCTAAAACCTTGATGAGATTTGGATGCTCGCCCGTGGTTAAACAACAATCCAATTCATCGGCAGGATAACCGTCACTGGTCACCTCGCCCTTAAATAACTTCACCGCGATCTGCTCAGTCCCCGTGGCGGCAACCAACGCAGAATTTAACCAACGCCCCTGATAAATAATACCCGAGGCGCCCTCACCCAATTTGTCACCGAGCGCAATATCCGCTAATGACACATTGGGCACACTGGCCACATCGGCATGGGGGTCGACTAGCGTATGGCTAAAGGGATTGCCCGCAAACGCCAGCCAAGTGAGTTTAGGCAGCTTAAGCAACCAACTCGGCAGCGCGGCTAAAGCATTTGCCGATAAACGCACTAGCTCTAGGTTATGGCATTGGGCCATGGATGCTGGCAGCGAGGTTAACCGATTGCCCGCTAAGGCTAATTTTTGCAGGCGATACAATTGCCCCATACGTTCGGGCAAGGCGGTTATTTGGTTATCCGTTAAGATCAACCAGCGGGTATGCAAGGGCAATGACACCTCAGGAACCGAATGAATTTGATTCGCCTTAAAGCCAATCATCTCCAATTTGGGACACTGACCTAACGCTTCGGGCAGCACTTCAAAGCGGTTATTGGAAGCAAACAAGATCTTCAACTGAGTTAAGCGATGTAAATCGTCGGGCAGTGAACTGAGCTGGTTATTGGATAAGTCGAGGATCTCAAGGGTATCGGCTAAATCGAAGATCTCCCGCGGAAACTCGGTTAAATTTTCAACCAACTGTAAACGGGTAACCCCTTGTAATTGTCCCGCTTTTAACTGCGCTAACGTCTGCACTCTCTCATCCACTGCAATAAAAAACCGCCGCTATCTTAGCGTATTTAGCGCCAAAGCTAAACGTAACTAACGCGGTCAAATTTTAAGCAAAGCTATTCACAAATGCGAAAACAGATTAGCATGTGCCAAATCATGGAATACCAAGTCATCACAGATTACAGGACAATCATGCGGAAAACCTTTCGCCAACCCCATGCCTTAGCTGCGCTCGTGGTCGCCATCTTGATGGGCCAGCTAAGCGGCTGCGCAACCACGTCGGCGCAAACGTCGCCTACGGAATACGCTGCAACCATGCCTGACGCCCAGGGCAATAGTGAAGAGACAGCACAACCTCAGCATGTTGAAACGGAAGTTATCGACGCGCGTTACGCCGATGTGTGGGAAAAAATCCAACACGCCCGCACCATTGATGTACATGACGATGCCGAAGTCCGCAAACAGCGTAACTTTTTCGATGATAAGCAAAAGTTTATGACTCAGGTGACCCAGCGCGCCGAGCCCTTTTTATACTATATTGTCAGCCAACTCGAAGCCCGCAACATGCCACTCGAACTGGCACTCCTGCCGATTGTTGAGAGTGGTTATAACCCGCTCGCTCAGGCAAATGGCCCCGCCGGGCTCTGGCAAATGATCCCTGCGACGGGACGTAATTTTGGCCTGACCATCAACTCGGCCTACGATGGCCGTAAAGATGCGCTGGCCTCAACCGATGCCGTGCTCGACTATTTACAGCACTTGCACGATACCTTAGGTAACGACTGGATCAACGCCGTTGCGGGTTATAACAGTGGCGAGCTAGTGATCAAAGCCGCTATCGATAGAAACAAAGCTAAAGGCAAACCCACGGATTTCTGGTCGCTGAATATTCCGGCTCGCCAAGTGCAAACCGTGCCTAAATGGCTGGCCTTTATTCAAATTATCCGCGCACCTAGCCATTACAATCTCAAGGTGATGCCGATTGCCAACCGCCCATTTTTAGAGCGTTTACCTGCTCCTAACGGCGTTGAACTCAGTCAAATCGCCAATGCTGCGGGACTCACTAAGGCGGAGTTTAAAACCTATAACCCTGGTTATCGCCAAAGCGTGATCCCAAGTAAGGGCAAATACCAAATCGCCCTGCCGATTGAAAACATCGGCCAATATCAAGAGAATCAGCACCAGTTGTCCGCGCAAAAACGTTACGACAGCCAAAGTTACATTGTGAAATCCGGCGATAGCCTAGGTACAATTGCTGCGAAATTTGATATCTCAGTCAAAGAGTTAAAGCAGGCAAACAATCTCAGCTCCGATAGAATTAAAATCGGTCAAGAGTTAACCCTGTTAACGCCGATGACAAGCGAAGATAACGCCTCGACCGAGACGCCAAAACAGAGCAAAGCTCAAACAACGTCTCAATCGGCTAAGGCTAAAACCAGCAATAAAACCGCTGACAAGCCCGCCGCGAAAGCCAGCACATACAAGGTAAAGTCCGGTGACTCGTTAGATAAAATCGCGCGTAAAAACAAAGTGAAGCTCGCGGATTTAATGAAATGGAACCAGCTCAATGCCAAGAGCATTATTAAGCCTGGCCAAGAACTAAAACTGTCGGAATAGAAACGGTCAAGACGAAAAAGCACTACCTAGGTAGTGCTTTTTTATTGCCCGAATCTATTTAGCGATTAAAGCTTAACAAGGTTATAGTCAAAGCTGGTTGAAGTGTCCTTGTTCAACACCATAGTGACATTATCTTCGTTATTAAAATCCATCATCTCTGATGCATAAACCACGGTTTTAGTACCATTTTCCACCGCAATGACCTTGATGGAATACTCACCTTTTGGCACCACTAACGACTGCGGCGCCGTAGGGTTAACAGCACTGATCTTATAGGCTGCGGTTTCAATGGTGTCGTTCGCCTTTAAGAAGTACAGCGTCAGGTTACTCTTGTCGGCAAAACTGACGATATCAAACTTGAAGCTGTAGGGACTCGGCGTTTGTGTTTGCTTCATCTCCATCGCCTTCACTTGGCTACCTTCTTCGGTGGCTTGTTCGTAGATAAAGATGGTTTTGATCTCGTCCTGATTAAGGGTAATCAGCACATTATCGAGCAGTTTAGCTTGGCTAGTGTGGTCAAACACGCTCACGCCAAAGTCATTAAACTCAGCGCCTTGATAAGCCGTCACGCCAAAGGGGGCCACATTGCTAAATAAGGCTTCTTGCTTGTTGCTCACGACTTTGACATCGACATTATGTTCAGCCAAGCCATTGAATACCCTAAAATCGACACTGCTTTCGAGGGCAACGTGGTTACGCACATTGGTGGTCGAATCCACGCTATCTAAGCTGATTTTGGCATCCGAAGCGCCAAAACTTTCCCGTAAAATCAACTTATAGGGCACCTTAGTCTTAAAGTTAATGCTTGCCGTGGTGTAGCTCACATTGGTCGTTCCCGCGGGAGCGAGGTAAACCTTGTAATCCCCTGTATCCAAAATCTGCGGTGTCGAAACTTCACCGTAAGCGACACTGCCTAGCATCACCGCATCGGCAAAGCTTTGATCGGCTTTGGCAATATAGGCATCGTAGGCGGGCGCATCCATCGCCGTATGGGCGATCAATAATTGCATTTTGCTCTTGTCCGCTTCGGCATTTTGCTTATCTAACTCAGTGCGGGAGTAATTGATATTCAGCAGCGATGGCGAGGCAAAATCCCCATGTAAGACGAAGAAGTGGTCAGTTGCGGTTTTTAAATCGATATCCTCTTTATAGAGCGAGATATCTTTGTTCGACGCATCTTTACCCATTACCTCGACGGCACTCACACCGGGTGTCGACGTGAACCTTGGCATGGCATCGGCGTAATTCACACTCTCGTAGGTTTTATCGCCAATCTTCAGTGCAGTTGCCGTGCTCCCCACAGAGGCATTGTAAAATTGCACATAGGTATCGGTCTTCGAGGTATCCTCGTCTTTGTTGTTATCGGAGCCACCACAAGCGGTCACGCCCAAACAGGCGAAGGTTAAAACCGCGAATCCTTTTAGTTTATTGTTGAGCATCGTATCCCTCATTAGCAGACAAAAAATTCAGTTCAGTCTACGCAGTTATACAATGACAACAACGGCAATTGCCACTTAAAACTCAAACAAATATTCTACAAACCCAAACACTTAACAAACATTTCAGCAACATGGTCAAAGTTGATACAAATCACATTTTTAGCAGGATTATTTGATACAAATTGCCAAGACACCATTGCAGTTCACCTCCATCGCATCGGCTGGCGAGAGTCGCATTTAGGCGAAAATCCCCAAAAGAAGTTGTCCTACACCTCGCATTGATCATCGACATGTTAATTACACAAATCGATATTGCAGATGCTAAAACCGACTCAATAAAAAAGCCCCCGTGATACTGAGATGACGGGGGCTGATTGGTTTAAGAAGCGACTTAGATTCGATAACCACAAGATGCCGCAGTTTAGCGCCTAAAAGTCTTTAGGCTTTATGGCGCCAAACCTTGGCTCATTACTGCGCCGTGGCGGATGCAGGTAAGGTTTCGATGGTTAAGCGTTTATCATCCTTGAGGTATTTCTGCGCCAACTGGCTTAGCTCCGCAGGCGTAATTTGTTGCACCAGCGATAACCTTTGATTAAAGGCGCTAAAACGCTCCGGCTGGCTTTGGGCAGTTGAGGCCAAGTCTAGCCAAAAGTTATTACTTTGCGGCGCCATCTGCATCCACTCCAACACAGGTTGGCGGGCGCGATTGAGTAAATCCTCACTGATCCCCGCAGGCGCTTGGACTTGCTTCACTGCGGCGGCGTAATACTGAGCCACCTCAGGCAACATGCTCTTAGTTGTCACGCTAAACAAGCCAAGGTAGCCATAACCCGTTGGATTTAAATCATTATATGAGAATGCCGAAGGGGAATAACTCGCGCCAGCTTTTTCACGCACATTTTCGGTCAGCAAAATACTCAAAACCTGTTCGAGTAAGCCTAAACCGATCTGTTCACGAAGATTGCTCATATCCGTGGTGGGCCACACCTGCGCCAGCGCCGCCATATCGACCTGACCATAATGCATCAGGCTCATGTGTGCGGGCACTTTGGGAAACACGGGCACAATCGTCTGCCCCTTAGGGATAGGCTGACGGGCAATGGCCCCTAAGGTTTGCGCCACTTCAGCAATCGCTTTGTCTTCATTCACATCGCCCACAATTGCCAGTTCAATCGCCCCCTGCTGAACGGCAGAATGGAAGCTAGGCGCGAGCTCTGCGAACTGACGCTTGAGGATTTCCTCTGGATTACCATAGCCATAGCGTTTATCCCCATTATGGGCAATACGGGCAAACTGGTTCGAAAACTCCAGTTGCGGATTGCTATGAATACTCTGCTGCTCGGCAATCACTTGCTCACGGAATAACTGCTCGGCTTGCTTATCCATACCGGGGTCGACTAAGTATGCCGTCAGCACGCCTAATTGGGTGCGAAGCTCGGCAGCATTGGTGCTGATCTCGCCGCCAAAACTCTGCTCACGCAGACTCAAACTCACCGAGATATCTTGGCCTGCAAAAATATCGCGCATGCTGTCCCAGTCATGTAAGCCTAAGCCTCCCTGCACAAAGGCGCTGTTAAACAGATAGGACAAACCGTCTAACTCGGGAAATGGCACCTCGCCAAAGCCGATGTTTAAGCTCACTAACGCCACGCCCTGATTAAAATCCGTTGGCTTGATATTAAGGCGTACACCATTGGCAAACTGTATCTTACGGATCCCTGTTGTGGCATCGCGCTGATCGGCAACGATCTGCCCCGGCTCACCAAATTGACTATAGGCAAACTCGGCAATGGCTTTGGTTTCAGGCGCTTTTACCGCTTGCTTTTGACTCGCGTTGTAGGCGGCTAATAGTTGTTTTTCAACATTATCAATAGGCTTATTGCTGGTTAAATACAAATAAGGCGTGCCATTCCAAATCTGTTTAAACAACTGCTGCAGTTTTTGCGGCGTGATACTCGGCATCAGTGTCTCAAACAATGCCAATTGCCACTCAGGCTCGACGGGCACCCGCTTGCTCGCTACGGCATTCACTAAGCTTTCGGCAATGTTCACACTGTGAATAGTGTTGCTACCTGCGGCATTGAGCTGATAGCCCTTATGCATTCGTTTAAGCTGTTGGTCGATTTCCTGTTGGCTAAAGCCAAATTCAAGCGCCTGACGCAGGGTTTGCTCCAATAGCGCAATACCCTGTTGCCAGTTGTTTTCCTGCGTGCCCAGCGTCATTTGAGTGCCGTAGGCAATATCATACTCGGGACCAATTTGCAGATTAACGCCGTACAGGCCTTGGCTGTGGAGTAATTGCGATTCTAGGCGGCGATATAAAATGCCATGGGCAAGCTCTAATAAAATCTCCTGCTCACGCTGGGCAATGGTATCGGTTTTAGGCTGTTGAGGCTTTAACAACCCTAAAGAAACCGAGGTTTGCAAGCTTGGGTCAAAAAAGGCGCTCGCCTCCACCTTAGATTTGGCTTGTACCACACCGATAGATTGCGCTTTTACCCCTGCGGCCTGCGGAGCAGCTTGCCAGTCGGTAAATTGCTGTTGGATCTTTTGCTCGATACGGCCGACATCAATATCGCCCACCACAATTAAGGTGGTGCGGGACGGCGTGTAAAAACGTTGGTAGAGGGATAATAACTTTTCACGGTTCGCATTTTTAATGCTCGTAGCCTCCCCCACGGGGAAGCGCTGCGACAGCACTGTTTGCGGCATTAAAAAGGTTAACTGATGGCGATAGTTTTCTAAATCGGCGCTGCTACGCTCACGCAGTTCAGACAGGACCACTGCCTTTTCACGCTCGATAAGCGCGGGATCCAGCAACAGATTACCAGCGATTTCGCGCATTAAAAACAAAGCGGTATCGACTTTATCTTGGCTATTGCTCGGTAAATTAAACTGATAAACCGTCTGCTGAAATTCAGTCACCGCATTGGTATCGGCCCCAAAACTTAAGCCTAAACGCTGCAATGTCGGGATCATCTCCCCCGCCGCGAGCCCGGTAGAGCCATTAAATGCCATATGCTCTAAAAAATGCACCAGACCTTGCTCGGCATCCGTTTCCATCACAGATCCCACATCGACCCGCATACGGACGATAACGGCCTGTTCGGGAGTTTTATTGTTCACTAACAGGTAGTGCAACCCATTAGTCAGGGTGCCTGTGTGCACCCGTTGACTTAAGGGTAAATAGGCCGACTCTGGCCACAAAGGCGCTTCAACCGCTCTTAAGGGCAAGGCCACGCTGATAAATAGCAGCCATAACCACAGGTGTTTAAACTGGATTCGCTTGAAATGATTCATAAAAATTCATTTTCTCCCCCCAATTTGGTTCATTAACCGGAGAAAATGCTAACCTCAGTACTGATAAATTGACTTTTTACTATAGCCGCTAAAAGGCTTTAAGTCACAAAATCAATACCTTACACCGTACCAAAAGCAATTATCACCTTGATATTTAGCACAATATCTTTAGAAATAATCTCACCAAAATCTCGAACCAAATGCCTAGTCCAACGGCAAACACTCTACGCCCCGAAGCGGCTGACACAGATCGCGAATAGTTTGATTCACTATGATATAAGCCAGTTTTTCCTGTAGCGAAAATATCGACGCTCCCTCCACCTTGCTGGCATCAATCACTAAAGTCTGGATTTGGAGTGACTGACATTCACCATAGCGGCGATATCTGACTTGCGAGCGATTCATATCGATACAGGCGAAGCGTTTAAGCACCTTCATCGCATAAAATTGATGATTGATGTCTCCGCTGTTATCACGAATTTCAGCAGGGATAAACTGGACTTCTTTGTCGCTAACTGCACTAAATTGCTCGACAAATAATGAGCTGACAAGGGGAAGGCCTATGGTAGGCAAAATGTCGTACTGGGTAATTGCCTCATCAAGCACATCCACCTCATAGTAAAGGGGCGTTATACCATTAAAAGGCTTAGTAAAACTATCAATATAGGGCTGCTCATTCTGCTCCGAATACACAAAATAAACATCCCTGTGATAGAAAGCATCCAACTCAAAAAATGGTTCCATCTCTACATCCTGTAAATGGTTTGAAAGCAACTCAACGTTTTGCTATCAACGGAAAAATCGCAATTAAAACAAAGCCCCGTAAACGGGGCCTTGTGTTTGAATCTTAGAACTATGCTAGATAATCAAGCTTAGAACGGAATATCGTCGTCCCAACCATCATCCAAATCTGGGGTGAAGTTTTGTTGTGGCTGTGGCGCTGGACGTTGTGCAGGTGCCGCTGGTGCTTGATACGCTGGTGCAGCAGGCTTAGGCGCATAACCACCTTGCTGTGGCTGTGCGTGGGGCTGCGCTTGTTGCTGACCATAGCTTTGCTGAGCTGGCTGTTGAGTGTAACCAGATTGGGGCTGCTGTGCAGGTGCTTGGTAACTTTGCTGTGCTGGCGCGTATTGGTTTTGCGCTGGCGCAGTTTGAGCCGGTGCCGCTTGGTAACCCGCGTTTTGTTGCATGCCACCCATAGGGGCACCTTGGCCTTGACCTTGACTTTGGCCTTGATTGCGACCACCTAACATTTGCATGCTACCGCTTTGGTCGATAACCACTTCAGTGCTGTAACGATCTTGACCGCTTTGGTCTTTCCACTTACGCGTCTGCAGTTTACCTTCGAGGTAAACCTGTGAACCTTTACGCAGGTACTCACCCGTAATTTCAGCCAACTTGCCAAACAGAACCACACGGTGCCATTCAGTACGCTCTTGCTGTTGACCTTGTTGGTCTTTCCACGATTCGCTGGTCGCTACTGTGATGTTAGCGACTGCGTTACCGTTTGGCATGTAACGTACTTCTGGATCTTGTCCCAAATTGCCAACCAAAATTACCTTGTTAACACCACGACTGGCCATTGAAATCTCCTGCGATTCTTTAAATAATCTATTAATTCAGTATGTTGTTTATAATTGTTGCCGCAAGGGAAAATCCGCTTCCCTAAAACTCGCGGCAATAACACATATTATTGAGCAGAGCCTAACACAGCTCGGGCTTCTCTTAAATCGAAATGCTCATCAACTTTGAGGTAAGCAACTTTCTCATCTAGCACCACAATCGCTTCGACCACACCCATCAATTGTGACAGCTGCGACGCCATATCCCGCGCTTGGGCCTTATCTTTTACGGCAGCTTCTAAGGTGTAACTCTTAAGCAGCACAGGATTTTTCATCCCTAGGGTCAATAATAACCAAACGCACATCAATACCAGCGCGACGATAAACACGCCCACGGCGCCGACTAATTGGAACGCACCGCCGCCAAGCATACCGCCACAGAATGCGCCTAAAAATTGGCTAGTCGAATAGACCCCCATGGCAGAACCTTTTTCACCAACTGGGCAGAATTTCGCAATCAAACTCGGCAGCGACGCCTCAAGATAGTTAAAGCCGGTAAAAAACAGCAATACCGCTACGCTCAATACCCAGAGGTTGTTCGAAAACATCGCCATCGCCGCAAGGGCAAACATCATGATCACTAAAGCAATTTGGAACATCGCCTTAGTATTCTTACGCTTCACCCCGATAATGATTAACGGCACCATCAAGAAGAATGCGCCCACAAACGCGGGGAAATACAGCATCCAATGTTTTTCTTTCACCAGACCCGCATCGACTAAATCGAGTGGTAAGGCAACAAACACCGCGGTTAACACTAAGTGCAGAATGAAAATACCCGCATCGAGCCTAAACAGCTGCGGATCGGTCAACATACGCTTGAGCTTGGCGGGCGCCGCTAAGGTATCGCCCTTAGGTGCATGGGAAATTGGATTCGGCACTAATAACTGCACAATCAACATGCCAAGTACCGCAAGGCCAGCGGTTAGCAGGAATAAACCCGATAAGCCTAAATGCTGCGCCACAATTGGGCCCACGAGTAACGACAGGGCAAAAGAGCCGCCGATACACATGCCGATAATGGCCATCACCTTAGTGCGCTGCTCATCTCGGGTTAAGTCCGCCGCTAAAGCCAACACGGCGGCAGCAATCGCCCCCATACCTTGCACGGCACGGCCAAATACCACGCCGTAAATCGTATCGGCATTGGCGGCAATTAAGCTGCCGATGGCGAACAATACTAGGCCCGCGAGGATGACAGGTTTACGACCATACTTGTCGGATAAAATCCCCATCGGGATCTGCAAAACGGCCTGAGTCAAGCCATAGGCACCAATGGCAATCCCCACCCAAAGAGGAGAAAAACCTTCTAAATGCTGACCATAGAGTGCAAAGACGGGCATGATCATAAACAAGCCCATCATACGTAAACCAAATACGCTGGCTAAAGAAAACGCGACTTTTTTCTCGGTTCCTGAAAGTCCGTTGTTACCCATGATTTTGCCCTGGATTGAAGTCTTTTAGGGGGCGCATGTTAACACACCCAAAAGCGTTTGCTCAAAAGGAAAAACCGCCCACGCCGAGAGTGTAAAACAGCGGGTTTTGCCCCGCGCCAATGCTGATGCTCGCACGTTAGCGTACGCTTAGGCCTTTATTTTTAAGGCTTATCTAAAAGCCCATTGGCTACAAATAGTTAACTCGATGCTTACAGAACTTGGCTAAGTTCAAAGCCGATAGACGGATTAATCTTCGTTAATCCGCTAACTGCATCACCTTTATCAGCAATACCGGCCCCACAACCGCGCCCATTGGACGTGTCAGCAAGATCACAGAATCGACTAAACTCGGCCGCCGAACTGTGCGATACTTAGGCTCATTTTTTTAAGCATAAGACTTGAGCGATAGATGGATAAGATTGAAATACGCGGCGCACGGACCCACAATCTCAAAAATATCAACCTGACTATCCCAAGGGATAAGTTAATCGTTATCACAGGGTTATCGGGTTCAGGCAAATCTTCCCTAGCATTTGATACCTTATATGCCGAAGGCCAACGACGTTACGTTGAGTCTCTTTCTGCCTATGCCCGCCAATTCTTAAGCTTGATGGAAAAGCCCGATGTCGACCATATCGAAGGCTTGAGCCCAGCGATTTCCATCGAACAAAAATCGACGTCCCATAACCCGCGCTCCACCGTCGGGACTATTACCGAAATTTACGACTATCTGCGTCTGTTGTTTGCCCGTGTGGGCGAACCACGCTGCCCAACTCACGGCCAACCGCTTGCGGCGCAAACCGTGAGTCAGATGGTCGATAAAGTGTTAGAAATGCCCGAAGACAGCCGCTTGATGCTGCTGGCGCCCGTAGTCAACGGTCGTAAGGGTGAGCACGTTAAACTACTCGAAGGTTTATCGGCGCAGGGCTATATCCGCGCCCGAATCGACGGTGAAGTCTGCGACTTAACCGATCCACCAGCACTCGATTTACACGTTAAGCACACTATCGAAGTAGTGGTCGACCGCTTTAAAGTCCGCAGCGATATCCAGCAGCGTCTCGCAGAATCCTTTGAAACCGCGCTCGAACTCTCCGGCGGGATTGCCGTGGTCGCCAGCATGGATGAAGGCGCCACTGAAGAATTAATTTTCTCGGCAAATTTTGCCTGTCCGCACTGCGGTTATTCGATGGCAGAACTTGAGCCACGGATTTTCTCCTTTAACAATCCGGCGGGCGCTTGCCCAACCTGTGATGGTTTAGGGGTACAACAATTTTTCGACCCAGACAGAGTGATCACTAATCCTGAGTTATCCCTTGCGGGCGGCGCGATTCGTGGTTGGGATAGACGTAACTTTTATTACTTCCAGATGCTGAGCTCGCTCGCCGACCACTATAAGTTCGATGTCGAAGTGCCCTTTGAACAGCTGTCGGATAAGGTGAGGAAAATCGTCCTCTACGGCTCAGGCAAAGACAGTATCGCCTTCAAATACATCAACGACCGTGGCGATGTGGTGGTACGTAATCACCCCTTCGAAGGCATCTTAAATAATATGGATCGGCGCTACCGCGAGACCGAAAGCAACGCGGTGCGCGAAGAATTAGCCAAGTTTATCAACACTCAAGCCTGCCAAAGCTGTGGCGGCTCGCGCCTGCGTGAAGAAGCCCGTAACGTGTTTATTGGCGATCTTAACCTGCCCAAACTCACTGTTTGGTCAATAGGCGAAGCCCTCGAATACTTTGACAAACTCGAGTTCAGCGGGCAAAAGGCACAGATCGCCGAGAAGGTACTGAAGGAAGTACGCGATCGTTTAGGCTTCCTCGTTAACGTCGGCCTCAACTATTTAAGCCTGTCGCGTTCTGCCGAAACTCTTTCAGGCGGTGAAGCGCAGCGTATTCGTCTCGCCAGCCAAATCGGCGCAGGACTGGTCGGTGTGATGTATGTACTCGACGAGCCATCTATCGGCTTGCATCAACGGGATAACGAACGGTTGTTGCAGACCTTAATCCACCTGCGGGATTTAGGTAATACAGTGATTGTGGTGGAGCATGATGAAGATGCGATTCGTATTGCGGATCATATTATCGATATCGGCCCTGGCGCTGGTGTACACGGCGGCGAAGTGATTTGCGACGGTCCGATTGAGAAAATTGTCGCCTGCGATGAGTCCGTCACTGGCCAATATATTTCGGGCAAACGCAATATCCATATCAGCACTCCGCGTACGCCTTACGATCCCAAACAAGTGATTGAACTTTACGGTGCCCGTGGCAACAACCTGCGCAATGTCGACTTAACGGTTCCGGTAGGACTGTTCACCTGCGTGACCGGGGTATCGGGCTCGGGCAAATCGACCCTGATCAACGACACCTTCTTTAGAATTGCCCATAAGCAACTCAACGGTGCCACTGTCGATGAGCCCGCGCCTTACGATCGCATCGTCGGCATGGAGCAATGCGACAAAGTGGTCGATATCGACCAAAGCCCGATTGGCCGCACACCACGCTCTAACCCCGCCACTTATACTGGCATCTTTACGCCTATTCGGGAGATTTTTGCCGCGACGCAGGAATCCCGTACCCGTGGTTATCAGGTGGGCCGTTTCTCCTTTAACGTGAAAGGCGGTCGCTGTGAGGCCTGTCAGGGCGATGGCTTAATTAAGGTCGAAATGCACTTCCTGCCCGATGTGTATGTGCCCTGCGATGCCTGTAAGGGTAAACGCTATAACCGCGAAACCTTAGAGGTGCGCTACAAGGGTAAGAACATCCACGAAGTGCTGCAAATGACAGTGGAAGATGCGCGGGAGTTTTTCGATGCCGTGCCAGCCATTGCTCGCAAACTGCAAACCCTAATGGATGTAGGTTTGTCCTACGTACGTTTAGGCCAGAGCGCGACCACGCTGTCGGGCGGTGAAGCCCAAAGGGTGAAACTTGCGAAAGAGCTCTCTAAGCGCGATACGGGTAAGACCTTGTATATTCTGGATGAACCGACAACAGGCTTGCACTTTGCCGATATCCAATTGCTGCTCGATGTACTGCATCGCCTCAAATCCCACGGCAATACTATCGTGGTGATTGAGCATAACTTGGATGTGATTAAAACCGCAGACTGGATTATCGACTTAGGCCCAGAAGGCGGCGGTGGTGGCGGTACTATCCTAGCAACTGGTACGCCAGAAGATGTGGCGCAGCATCCGACATCCCATACCGCGCGCTTCTTAAAGCCGCTGCTGGAGCGGGATGCTAAGCTAGCCAAGCAGTCATAATTTAGGTGCGAACAGCGCCTTGGTATCTCCAAGGCGCTGTAATTACACCCTATCGTGGTATAAAACATCTCAGGCAAGCCATTCGCCGTTATCAATCGAGGAGAACATGTTGCCAACGCATCGCCCGAGTTTGACGAGCTTAAGTCGCGCCAATCTATTACTCATCGCCTGCCTAGGGTTAACGCTTGTGGCATTGGTTGTCGCCGCTGTCGATCCGCTTATCGGTCAACCTACACGTTTACAGGTGACAGTATTAGATAGCTCAGCCAATAGCAGCCTACTCGCCTTACCCGATGGCCGGATCACCACTTTAGACCAAGGCGGACTCACCAAAAACGCTCAAGTCACTATTTGCTCACGCACCCATTTAGTCTCTGGCTTGGAGCACTTTAATTTAAGCCGTCATCAAGAGGCGACACTCTCCCCCGAGTTCCGCGTCTTAGACTAATTCAGCATTACGGCCAATGCAGCCAAGCTAAATCCCTGTTAGGCTTAGGATTGATCATCCTATTGCCAACCTTAAGGATAGCCATGGGCAATTTGGCGCACCCACTCACTGCAATCACTCGCCCTCAGTCTCACCGCATAGGCTTGAGCTTATTGCGCTTGTCTATCCTTAGTTTGTGTTTGGGCCTTACCGCCTGCGCCAATCAATCCGCCGAATACACTTGTTCACCTGAGGCGATTCGATTGAATTGGGCCGAACCAGAGGATCTTAAGCAAACGGTAGCAACACTTAGCGCCGCAGAATTAATGGGGCGTAAAACCCAAACGGAAGGCGCCGCCAAGAGTCGCGATTATCTGCACAGCCAGTATCAACAACTTGGGCTTACTCCTTGGGGAGAGACTTTCGAGGTGCCCTTCAACTATGCCACGCTTTTTAGCCAAGAGACGGGAAGCAATATGGTGGCCTTAGTCCCCGCACGCCAACCCACGAATCGATGGCGCATTGTGGTGGCTCACTACGATCATCTCGGCATGAGTGGCAGCAAGATTTACCACGGCGCCGATGATAACGCCTCAGGTGTTGCCGCCCTGTTGGCTCTCGCCGCCCACTGGCAAGCGCAGCTAAGCGCCGCCCCCGATTCGTTGCCCAACATTAACTTAATGTTTGTCGCGACCGATGCCGAAGAGCCGGGGCTGTTTGGCAGTACGGCCCTCGTCGAGCAACTCAAGCAGCGCATGCCCGAGGCGCAATTTGAACTGATGCTCAATCTCGATATGATTGGCCATCCGACCCGACCCTATACCATTTACCTCGAGGGCAGCCGCAACTTCTATCAGTTTCCACAATTTAGATCCATGCTAAACGCGAATAATCACCTCTGTATTAAGTTGAGCCATCCCAAACCCATGGGACGAAGCATCCAGAGTACCGACTGGCTGAGAGCCTCGGATCATTATCCTTTCCATAAAGCCAAGATCCCTTGGCTCTATTTTGGTGTCCCCACTCATCCGCAATACCATACCCCCGAGGATACCCCCGACACCTTGGACTATGTTTTCCTCGCGGCGGTGACAGAATCCGCCTTCGAAATCCTACGACTCAATGGCGACTTTTTGAAAAATTAATCGAAGTGGCGCGTTTCTTGCTCAGTTTTTGCAAAAAATATACGCAAAACCCTGTATTTATCCTCAGTCAGATTGGTAAAGTGGCACACATGCTGCTATAATCTGGCGTTTTCGGTGCGGGAAATCGACACGGGGTTGATTTTCTGTCTGTGAAACTTAAGCGCCAATCCGGGCGCATCCACAAGGCTACAACCCAATGTCATCCAGTGAAAGAACTTTCCGTGAACTCGGCTTGTCCGAGAATTTGTTGCGTGCTCTTGACGAGCTAGGTTACGAAAAACCAACGCCAATCCAATCAGCCAGTATTGACCCATTAATGGCTGGCAAAGATATTTTAGGTCAGGCACAAACAGGTACAGGTAAAACTGGCGCCTTCGCCCTGCCCCTGCTCAACAAAGTGACCAGCCAAGCTGTTCCACAAATCCTAGTATTAGCGCCAACCCGCGAATTAGCGGTGCAAGTAGCAGAAGCTTTCAGCAGCTACGCGAAATTTATGAAAGGTTTCCATGTACTGCCAATCTATGGCGGTCAGAGCATGCATCAGCAATTAAACGCCCTGAAGCGTGGCCCACAGGTTATCGTGGGTACACCGGGTCGTGTTATGGACCATATGCGCCGTGGCACCTTAAAGCTGGAAACCCTGCAAGCGCTGGTACTCGACGAAGCCGACGAAATGTTAAAAATGGGCTTTATCGACGATATCGAATGGATTCTGGAACACACCCCAGAACAGCGCCAACTGGCACTGTTCTCGGCCACTATGCCAGAACAAATCAAGCGTGTTGCTAACAAGCACTTAAAAGATGCGACTAACATCAGCATCGCTGCGAGCCACACCACAGTTGACTCTATCGAGCAACGTTTCGTGCAAGTGTCTCAGCACAACAAGTTAGAAGCCTTAGTACGCGTATTAGAAGTTGAAAATACTGAAGGTATTATCATCTTCGTTCGTACCCGTAACTCATGCGTTGAATTAGCAGAAAAACTCGAAGCCCGCGGCTACGCTTCATCACCACTGCACGGTGATATGAACCAGCAAGCCCGTGAGCGTGCGGTTGAGCAGCTGAAAAGCGGCAAGTTAGACATTCTGATCGCGACCGACGTTGCGGCCCGTGGTCTGGACGTTGAGCGTATCGGCCACGTAGTGAACTACGATATCCCTTACGATACTGAAGCTTACGTACACCGTATCGGTCGTACTGGCCGTGCTGGCCGTACGGGTATGGCGATTCTGTTCGTTACCAGCCGTGAAATGCGTATGCTGCGCACCATCGAGCGCGCAACCAACAGCCGTATTTCACCAATGAAGGTACCAAGCCCAGAGACGGTTGCAGAACGTCGTCTGTCTCGCTTAGGTGAACAATTAGCGCAAACCATGACACAAGATCTGGACTTTATGCGCGAAGCAGTTGCCCAGTTATGCCAACAGTTGGAAGTGGATACCGATCTGCTGGCCGCAGCCCTGCTGCACCAAGTTCAGCAAGAACGCCCACTGCAATTACCTGCGATTCAAGAGCGTACCCGCGATGAACGCAATGAGCGCAGCGAACGTGGTGCTGAACGTGGCGAGCGCGGTGAACGTCGCAGCCGTGAATCACGCCCACTGCCAGCTAGCCTTGGCAGCGCCGAAGCGTTAAAAGACAACCCAGATCTGAAGATGTGCCGTTATGTTATCGATGTAGGTCGTGACAATGGCGTGGGTGTGGGCAACATCGTTGGCGCTATTGCAAACGAAGCTAACATCGACAGCCGTTACATTGGTGCTATCCAGTTATACGATGCAGTGACTACCGTTGACCTGCCAGACGGCATGCCAAAAGAAGTGCTGCAGCACCTGAAGAAAGTGCGCGTATGTGGCAAGCCACTGAACATCCGTGAAGCTGGCGATCAGGTATTCGTAGATTCAGGCCGTGGCGCACGTAGCGACCGTCGTCCACGTGGTGATCGTCCAATGGGCGAGCGTAAACCACGTGCAGCCTCTGGTGACAAACCATTTGCTGACCGCAAACCACGTTCAGACAAGCCAGCAGGCGAGCGTAGACCACGTAAACCACGCGAAGAGTAATCACCAAACCTAAGCCGTTAGGTTAAGCAGATTTAAACAAACGCATTAAAAAAGGAGCCTAGGCTC
The DNA here is from genome assembly GCF_003129585.1 of Shewanella sp. BC20. Classification (NCBI taxonomy): domain Bacteria; kingdom Pseudomonadati; phylum Pseudomonadota; class Gammaproteobacteria; order Alteromonadales; family Shewanellaceae; genus Shewanella; species Shewanella sp. BC20. The sequence goes on from NZ_NHRI01000022.1 coordinate 41,505, forward strand.
CTTTTTTGTTGTCTATCATTTTTCCGAATTAACTTGCACTTAAGCCAATAGGTCTATTAGTGTCGCCTTAGTCTTTGGCAACACAATTAGTGTATTTCGATGAAAAAAGCCCTTACCGCAGGCCTGTTATCCGCTTTTATCGCCCCCGGCAGCGGCCACTTTTACCTTAAACATAAACGTTCAGCTCTGGTGTTTTTCAGCTTAGCTGTTATCAGCCTGATGCTGCTCCTCATGCAAATCTATCAAGTGGCACAAGTGATCGCCTTAGAGATCCAAAATGGCACCTTACCCTTAGATGTCGGCGTGATATCCGCCGAAATCACTCAACAAACCCAAACCACCATGGCCAATGCCAATGAACTGCTCTATGGCTTTTTGCTCTGCTGGTTAGTGGCATTGCTCGACAGTATTCGGCTGGGGCTTAAGCAAGATAAACAAGATGCCTTAACCACGAGTACAACTGGGCAGTAGATTTAGACTTTAATGGGCTTGCAAACACAGTGGTTAGCAAGCCCATATTGCAACGATAACCTATTGCTTAACTCCATCGACTGACGCATTAACAGGCTCAGTTCGAGTATCCAAATAACCACTCAGGCGAGTTAATAGCAGCGCCGCAATCACCACTAGCGCACCAATCAATGGGGTTTGCATTAATCCCATCTGCTCGACAATGAGTCCGCCGCCCCAAGCACCTAAGGCAATTCCAATGTTGAAGGCGGCGATATTTAATCCCGACGCTACATCTACTGCGGTTGGAGCATAGGTTTCAGCCAGTTTGACAACATAGACCTGTAATCCAGGAACATTGCCAAAGGCGAAAGCGCCCCAAACGAGTATGGTTAACACAGCGGTAATAGGGTTTAACGCCGTAAAATGGAAGATAAACAACACCGCAGCTAAACCAGTAAAAATATAACTGAGGGCTTTGATTGGCCCCATGTTATCGGCCATCTTACCGCCCCAGATGTTACCTATGGCAACCGAGACACCATACACCAACATGATCATCCCTATCGCACTCGCATCGAAGCCACTGATCTGCTGTAAAATCGGCGCGAGAAAGGTAAAGGCGACAAAAGTACCGCCATACCCAATTGCAGTAATGGCAAATACCAGCAGTAATCTTGGCTCAGTCAACACTTTAGCTTGGGTCAGTAAACTGGCAGCACGGGTCTGCTTAAGGTTGTTCGGCACTAAGAATGCACTGCCTATCAAGGCGATAAGACCAAGCAGAGCAACGGCTAAAAATGTCGATTGCCAACCAAAACTCTGGCCGATATAAGTCCCTAGGGGCACTCCTGTTACCAGTGCGACGGTCAGTCCTGTAAACATAATCGCAATGGCACTGGCCGCTTTTTCGTTTGGTACCAGTCCAGTTGCAATGGTTGAGCCAATCGAAAAGAACACCCCATGGGCTAAACCAGTGATCACCCGCGCTGCAATCAGAGTTTCATAACTCGGGGCTTGCCACGCGAGCACATTCCCCGCGACGAATAGCGTCATTACCGCTAATAACACATGTTTACGATTCCAATGCCCCGTTAACGCCGTTAATACTGGGGCGCCAACGGCTACCCCAAGGGCATAGAGGCTGACTAATAATCCCGCCGAGGGGAGAGAAACCTGTAAGTCCTGCGCCATAGTGGGAATTAATCCCACGATGACAAACTCAGTTGTTCCAATAGCAAAGGCGCTTAGCGTCAATGCGAGTAAAGCTAAAGGCATGATGGCGTCCATCCTGTATTAAACGAGCGACAAGCTCGATAAGGGCTAATAGAGCTGAAGTTAAACCTGTTCACATAACTTCAGATGGCGCTATCTTGACGATAAAGTTTATTGTCAAAAAGAGTGATTTTTACAAATGATTTTTGCTATAAACGTAACTAATTACCTCGTTGGAGACTGACATGCTGACTCGCTCAGATGACTTACAGATACTGCTCACAGTGGTCGATAGTGGCGGATTTTCCGCAGCGGCCGAAGCGCTCGATATTCAAGTCGCTAGGGTTTCAAGAGCCGTGACCAAACTTGAGAGTCAGTTGCAGGTCACCCTGCTCAACCGCACGACTCGACGAGTCGAATTAACCAATGAGGGACGTCTGTTTGTCGATGCAGTCAGACTTGGACTGCAAACCATACAGTTAGCGGAAGAAGAACTTATGAGTCGAGGGGAGCAACCTAAGGGTAAGCTTAGAGTCGATGCTGCCAGCCCTTTTGTGCTACACCAAATAGTCCCCTTAGTGCATGAGTTTAAACAGCTTTACCCCGAGATAGAGCTAGAACTGACCTCGAACGAAGGCTTTGTCGACTTGATTGAAAAGCGCACAGATGTGGCGATTCGTATAGGAAAACTCACCGACTCAACCCTGCACGCTAGACCCTTAGGTAAGAGTAAACTGCATATTGTGGCCTCTAAGGAATACCTCGCCAAACGCGGTTTACCTAAAAGCGTCAGCGAGCTAAACCACCACAGTCTTATCGGTTTTACGGGCGCTAAGGTCTTGAATCAATGGCCACTCAAAGGGCTGGAACCCATTGTTCCCACAATGCGGGCAAGCAATGGTGAAACCGTACGTCAATTAGCCCTCGCGGGTAACGGTATAGCCTGCCTATCTGGGTTTATGGTCAGCGATGATATTGCCCACGGTCGTTTATTGCCTTTACTAGAAAACGAGCGAATCGTGAATATAGAGCGGGAACAAGTCAATGCCGTCTATTACAAGACCTCAACCGTTGCTCGGCGGATCTCCGCCTTTATTGATTTTATTCAACCTCGGCTAAGTCTTTAAATTTAGAAGTGATTAGAGCGTTAAGTACCATAGATTGTTGCGGTAATAGCAAAAATCATTTGTGCTTTAGCCTCTTTATCAACAAATCGTGATCGGTGACAGTTACTCCATCCACAGAATAAGGGGAAGAATATGACTCACACCAATGCGACAGCATTTAACCAAACGCCTCTGACAGCGATGCCGATGCTGGGCACAGGAACATTCAGGCTGAAAGATAAAGCTGCGTTCGATGCAGTGTTGATGGCACTCGAAGAAGGTTCACGCCATATCGATACGGCACAAATTTATGGTAATGAATTGGCCGTCGGGGATGCGATTAACGCCTCAGGGATCCCACGCCAAGAACTGTTTATCACGACCAAAGTTTGGACTGAAAACCTGACGAAGGAACGCTTTGAGACTAGCGTTATCGACAGTCTAACGGCGCTGCAAACCAAGTATCTTGACCTGTTACTCATCCATTGGCCGTTAAACAGCGATGAGCCCAATATGGTCGAGTATCTTTCAGAGCTCAAAGCAGTATTAGATAAAGGCCTGACCCGCCGCATTGGCGTATCAAACTTTACCAATGTACAACTCGCGCAAGCGATTGCCATCTTAGGCGAAGGCGTTATTTATACCAATCAAGTAGAAGTGCATCCCTATCTCATCAATCGCAAAGTGACGGATTTTTGTAAACAACACAATGTATTAGTAACGGGATACATGCCATTTGCCTATGGCGCAGTGTTGCAGGATGAAACCATTGTCAACTTAGCCATGGCGCATCGAGCCACTCCCGCACAAATTGTGTTGGCATGGCTGCGACAATTAGGTTTTGCCACCATTCCCTCCTCAACCAAAAGAGAGAATGTTCGCAGCAACCTTGCCGCAACAAGGATTAGCTTAACGCCTGCAGAAATCGAGCAAATCAATCAACTGGATCGCAATCACAGGGTCGCAGATCCTGACTTTGCCCCCGATTGGGATTAGTCCGTCCGCGCTTTAGTTAGCCTTTAACTTCTAATGTCCAAGCGTCGATAAAGCTCTGATAATTAGCGATGAGCAAATCCGCCGCTTGGGCATAGTCGGGCACCTCTTCAGGGCAATAGAGGGCGCAGCGGCTCCCCGCGTTTTGCGCGGTTTGCAGATCGAATAGATAGTCCCCCACATACAAGATATCCGCCGGACTCAACTGCCATTGCTCGCAAATCAAGTGGATACCCTGCGGGTGCGGCTTAGGCTCGGCATCGTAACGGGTCAGCACTAAGGGGATATCAATACCGAGTTTTTCAATGGTAATTTTGGCCGCCTCAGGCATATTGCGGGTCAAAATCGCTAGCGGCAGTTGCCGCATCTTTAAAAACGCAATCAACGCCTGCGCGCCTTCAATCCAGCTTGCCTGACGCGAACTTTCAAGCTCGTAGTCATGGACAATTTCCAGCGCCTGCATCTTAGCCATTGTGGTATCGAGGCTATGTATATGCTCGAGAATATCGGTCCCCGATCCAATACCTAATGCCGCCCTTAAGCCATTAAAATCGGGGTTTGAATGGGCAAGCGTGCCGTCGAGATCAAAGATAACCCCGCGGATTTGTTCAAGTTGCATGTCGGTCAGGCGTGTTATCACTCGGGTACCTATTCAGTGGTCTGTGAAGCGGGTTGCAAACGTCGTGCGCGGCGCTGGCGATACAGGGGCAGTAACTGCACCACCATCACTGACACAATAATCACACCTATGCCAAAGAGCGATAGCGCATCTAATTTATCGGCCTTAAATACATCAGGCCACCAACCGATACTCACCACTAATGCCGTGGCGCTAAAGCTAAATACCGGCGTTAACGCCAGCATGGCGCTCACCTGCGCCGTCGGCCAGTACTTCATCGATTGTCCGAAGCAGCCGTAGGCAATCAAGGTATTGGCGGCGCAAAACAGCGCCACTTGCCAGTCGAAGCTATCCATTTGTGCAAACTGACTAAAATCGCTAAAGGGCGCCATCGCAAAGATCCCTAAGGCGTAGATGACTAAGAGTACGTTGGCGGGGGACAAACGGTTCAAGAGTGACTTTTGCAGCAGCGCATAGGTAGTCCATGACAATGCGGAAAACTGCACTATCATCACTCCAAGCCAGATCTCATGGTTATCGGTGGCGGAAAAATCTAAATAGGGATGGAAAAACATCAACATCCCTAAAGCTAAGCTGGCAAAACAACTGAGCTGCACCGCATTCAAGCGTTCTTTAAAAAACAATACGCCGCCAAAGGCGAGGAAAAATGGCGAGGTTTGAAAATTAAGCTGCGCGGCCCCCGGTGCCAGATAGTCAAGGGAATACACGAATGAAACATAGTTAAGCATTAGAAACAGTCCGGCGAGGATAAGCCTGAGCCAAACCTTGGCATCGAGCGCCGCAAACTGCTTTAAACTCCCCGCGCTCCACTGCACCAAAATACTGACAAGAAGCGCCACTAAAAAACGGAACCAAGTCAACGTCACAGGATCGATAAAACTCCCCGACAGCTTAAGCGCTATGGGTAACATGCCCCAAAACAACACGGCGACAGAAATAAACAACAATCCTAATTGAGCATGGTTAGTTGCCAAGGATCCAGAGTGGCTTTGATTCACGGAAAAGTCCCAGTAGTACCGCAGAAAGGAACGCCATTCTGGCACCGCGGCGCGCTAAGATCTAGCCTAAAAAGCGATTAACTTTTCAGCCGGATTGGATAGTTAAGCTGACACTAAATCAATCTTGACTAGCGATAAATGCAGAGCATTTCAAGATAAGTTTTATCAAGCCTTTAGCAGCACAAAAAGGTATATTGAGCGCAATTTCTCTTTTAGCTCAAATTGGATTTACAGAGTCGAGTTATGCCTTATGCGCTCAGTAATTGCGACATAAACGACTCTGCATAAGTCCTTTTAAATAAGTTAGTTAGGATTAAACATGCCACAGACAGACGCTAAAGCACAGCTTGAGTGCATTAACGCAGCAGCACAAGAACTCGCGCAGCGACGCGCCAAAGGTGAAGCGGGCGCGCTGTTGCAAGAAGCGCTAAGACCGAAAGATTTCCCTCAGGCTTTTGCAATCCAGCAGACCATTGCGCAGCAGTTTAGCGCCCAAGACAACCCGATTGCGGGGTGGAAGTGCCTACTGCCAACCGCCGAAAAAACCGTGGTAGCGCCTATCTATCAACATGATGTGTATATCGAAACCGCCGAATGCCCACTTTATCCTTCAAGCAAAGGGCTTGCCCGTGTCGAACCTGAGCTCGCCTTTGAAATTGGCAGCGATTTACCACCACGAGCCACGCCTTATTCGGAAGCCGAAATCGACGCCGCCCTAGGTAAAACGCGCCTCGCCTTAGAACTGATCAAAAGTCGTTATCAAAACCCAAGCGAAGCCAACCACTTCGATGCCCTCGCCGATGGCTTAGTCAATCAAGGCTTGTGGTTAGGGCCAGAAATCTCAACCTCGGCTGAAACAGGCCATTTCGCCCTAAATGTTGAAATCGCCGCTGGCGGACAGCAAGCAAGTGAGACGCTGCAAAAAGCCGCCGTTCATCCCAACGGTTTTCCTAAGGCCGGACTCTACTGGTTGGTCAACTTCTTATCTGCCCAAGGGATTGGCTTAACCCGAGGACAGTATGTGATCACAGGCTCCTATGCAGGGGTGTTAGATCTGCCGCTCAATCAGCATTGCCAATTCCACTACGGCGAGTTAGGTCAATTTGGTTTGCAGTTCGTAACTAAATAAGTCACGCACTAAAGAGTACCAAACCAATCGGCAAAGTCAGAAGGTAGGCAAATGCTTACCTTCCTAATCCCCCACTGACCAACAGCGCGAAAACAAGCTTGTATCAAGAGTGAAACATTTGTACTATCCGATAGAACTAAATATAAGGATATACAAGATGTTAGACGGAAAAATATTGCCTTTAGCAAGTCTATTTGCCTTAGCATTAAGTACTTCGTTACCCTTAAATGCCTCGGAAAACACTTTTTCCCAAGCCTACAGTGACTACCAAACCGCACTCAAACAAGGTGATAACGCCCAAATAGAAGCCAGTGCCAAAAGGGCCTTCGAACTGGGGGAAACTCAATATGCAAAGGACAGTGTCGACTTAGCTAACCTCGCTATGAACTGGGCTGGTGCGATAGAAAAGCAAGTCGCCCCTTACCCATTTGAAGAAAAGAATTTGCCACAAACAGCGAAGGCGAATGAGTTATATCAACTCGCTCTCACAAATTATAAAGTTCATTATGGTAAAGAAGCGCTTGAGCTTATCGATCCCTTACTTGGTGCAGCACAAACTGCCGTCGAAGCCAAAGATGCGAAAAATAATTTGCTTGATGCAATCACAATTGCTGAAAAATCCGATAACAAGAAACTGATCGCCGATGTAAAAATGGCCGCTTTTAACCGCTTATCCAATACTGAGCTATACACAAGAAGCGTAAGAAGCTATGCCTTCGAGGCCTACGAAACTTACAAAGAAATCCTGCCCGAAAATGCCCTCGACAGAGTCAAAGCTACCTATGTCGTCGGTGCCGTTCAATATGCCGAAAAGCATGATGACAAGGCGATTCCGCTGCTTTTAGAAGTAGTGAAGCAGTTTGAAGCCCTTAACTACAGCCACCCTTATGCGTTAAGCGCCCATGCTTATCTAGTCGAACTTTATGAGCGTCAAGGAAAGCGTGACGAATCGACCGCCCACTGTATCGCCATCGGCAAGATGCGCCCTTGGGCCGACGCACAGGAACAGCAACCGCTGTTTCGCACTACGCCTAAATACCCTGCATCCTATGTCCAAAAACGTAAAAGCGGCTGGGTTCAACTTAAATTTACCGTTGATGAACATGGCTTTGTGAAAAATCCTGAAATCTTAGCCTCTAAGGGTGGCACTTTATTTGAAAAAGAAAGCATCGAAGCCTTAAATAAATGGCGTTACGCACCCAAATTTGAAAATGGTAAAGCCGTAGAAGCACAAAGTAGCGTACAACTGGATTACACCATCAATTAATAGCCCGCTATTTCACCTCATATCCCAGCCCATCGACTAATCCCGATGGGCTGTTTTTATCTTCTGAAGCAGAAACCGTTAGCTCGCGCTTTATCCGGCTTAAACAAGTCTCACAAATGCAAGCCGTCGCAGGCTGCGATAATAATTTCGCTAACTTATCGGCACTCAGCCCCGTTGTATCGCCTGTCGATAAGCCTGCCGCCAAATCGCCAGATAACAATTGAGTCAACTTCGGAAACGCCTGCTTAGCACACCAACAGTCACTGATATCTGCACCAAGAGTCATAGCGCACTGATTCGCCCCTTGGCATAAAGGGCACAGCTGCGCTGTATCAAACTGAGGTTCTAGTAAGGGATGAGACTCTAAGTCCCTAAAAATGGAGGACAAGATTTATTACTTCCAACACTAATTGTCAATTACTACATTGCATCTAACTAATCATTATTATAAGTCACTTCTTGAACTAAATGACCATCTTCATTATAGATTTTCCATACACCTTCTTTCTTACCATTTTTATAAGTTCCTTCTGCTTCTATTATCCCATTTTTATGATAAGCCTTAAACAGCCCCTCTCTTTCTCCATTTATATAAAAATTCTCAACTTGCAATATTCCATCATCGTAATATTCTTTATAAACACCGTCTAATTTATCATTTTTATAAGCACCTTCCGTTCCTAAACTACCGCATTCATTATAATATTTAAACAGACCATGACGAACACCATTAACATAGTTTATTTCCACTGTTAATCTACCGTGTTCATTATAATATCTCGAAACACCTTCCCGTTTTCCATTTATATATAACGCTTCCTGTCCGAGTTCGCCATTACAATGATAGGTTCGATAAAAACCATCTTCTTTCCCATTTTTAAAAATTTGTATTGCTACTTCGCCATTTTCATTATAATACTTCCAAACACCATCTAGCGTCCCATCTTTATAATTCAACTCTGACTTTAACTGACCATTTCTATAATAGCTTTTACAAACACCTTCATTTTTACCATTTACATAAAACTCTTCTTCCATTAGTGCCCCATTAGACCAATACTTTTTATAAGCTCCTTCTCTCTGTCCTTTCTTATAATTTTCTTCATTTTCTAACTGACCATTTTCATAATAACTATTACGAATACCGTCTAACTTTCCGTCTGCATAGTTTTCTTCTTTTTCTAACCGACCATTTTCATAATAACTATTACGAATACCGTCTAACTTCCCATCGACATAATTTTCCTCAATCCTCAGTTGACCATTTTTATAATGACCTGTTACTTTACCTGTAAATATTTTTTTACTCATTTTGCTATTCCATTATTAAGATAACTCAAATTCAACTCCGAAGTGCGACACTCTAATCGAGGAATATCTGCAGAGTTAACGCCCAAGCGTGCAAATCTCAATCTACCAGTTCTATTTTGTTCATATTTTACTCAGATGCATGCTTGTGTTAGTCATGAGTGTAAGAAACTATCACCATGAATTATCTGTATTTGACTAAAAAAATGGGGCAGACACAAATCTTTGGGGAATCAACAGCCTAAATCAAGGCTACAGAAGTTCACTCTCACCAGGGAAGTTGCTGAAGTGTGTTGAAGGAAATCACGTAAGCGAGGCATAAATGCCGAGTTAGCTTTCGGCGAAAGGGCGAATGAAAATCGATGATTTTCGCGCTTATGAGCGAGAGGCAAGGATTGCCGAACTGGAGGGCTGTACATGGATGTAAAGCGGAACCTTCGGAAGCGATAGCGATTTTCGAATAAGCACGAACCCCTGCTTTATAAATAGGGAGTCAATGCATGTAACTTCGCTAGGGTGAGTGCTGCATAGCAGCGTTACGAACGGGAGCCACGGATGGCGAACTGGCAGTTAAACATGGACGTTGTTCGGCAATGACTCTTGTTAACAAAGAGACAAGAGGGAATTGCTGTTGATCCCCTCTTGGTCGACTCTTGATTAAAAATCAGGGGTGAAGCCCCACGACTTTGATTCACCTCGGCCGCAAGGCCGCCAAAAATATGAGACAGGCGTAACTCTTTTGCATTAGCTAAATCACTAAACAATAATGCTCTGATATTAAATAGCTTTAAGTAAAATCCCCCAACACATTTTACCCAATAAAAAAGCCAGCAAACTTTAAGCTTGCTGGCTTGCTTTCTGCCTAACTAATTCACTCGCTTTATTTCACAGTGCGAACAGTCAATCAAAGCGACTCACCTAAGACTTTTTCGGAAACACCGGATAAGAGGCGGTGCCAAGCACTTTGCCATCGACTTCGACACCGTAGTAGTCATTGTCGTTATGGTATTTCTCCTGAGCTTGTTTCACATCGCCCTTATTGCGGGGGTCCTGTGGCCGTTCATGGGAGTTAATGTGAGCCGCAACGTCCCAAGCCTGTTGGTTAGTCAGCTGAATACTCTTAGCGAAGGGCATGTTTTCATAAATGAAGAATGCGGCCGTATTGACCCTGTGCATGCCTGCGCCCCAGTTGTAGCTCTTAGGACCCCATAATGGCGGCAGAGAGTAAACACCCGCAATCGCTTGGCCTTGACCATCGGCGCCATGGCACGCTTGGCAGTGAGCGGTATACACGGCTTTGCCGCGCTCGGGTGAGAACGCGAGCTCAGGTTTGGGGATCTCAGGATAACCACGGCCAGGCAGATTTGCGCGTTGATCCACTGTCATGGCTTTGGCTAGCGTGTCAGGCAGCGGGAAATCCTCACGTTTGGCGCCTTTTACCAATTCGGCATCGCTGAGTTCTGGCACAGGGCCATCAAGGTTAGCCGCATCCATTAATCCACTCATCCCTAACCAGTACGCATAGGCCGATAGTGCGACCAGCTCGGGGCTACCCGCTGCGGGGGCTTTACCGTTCATGGAATAGTTAAAACAGCCTTGTACCCTTTCTTCAAAGGTATTTACTTTATCGTCTTTTTTACGATACGCGGGATACGCAAAATAGGCGCCCCACAGCGGTGACGCATTCGCCTTACGGCCCGCATCCATATGGCAGTTGGCACAGTTAAGCTCGTTACCCACATACTTATCTCTCAGCTGCTGGGTATTCACAAATAACTGATAACCCAAGCGTACTTTATCGCCGAAGGCCCCTTCGGGAATCGCACTTAAGGGTCTTGGGGTTAAATAACTTTGCTCAGGATTTTTAGGGACTGAGGGCAATGGCGCTTGTTTGTCGGGTAACTCATTCGCAGCCTGCACTTGAGCAGTTAGCACGCCCATTGCGGCCAATAGTAAGATGGCAGAAGATTTCATGGCCGGCTCCTTATTTAAAATTCGCAAAGTAGTTTGCTAAGGCATCCACCTCGGCGGCGGTCAGCTTGTTAGCCACATTGGCCATCATGCCGTCCACATCTCCCTTACGAGTGCCAGCTTGCCACGCCAACAGTTGCGTCTTGATATAACTGGCCTGTTGACCCGCTAAACGTGGGAACAGGCCGCCACCTAAACCCGAGGGGCCATGGCAAGTCACACAGGCCGGTAAGCCGCGAGACCAATCACCTTGATAGGCTAAGCGCGCGGTATCGTCGCTAAAGGTCACCTGCTCACCACGGATCACTGGCTTGACCTCAGTCTTAGGTGATTTGGCGGAGAAGTAACTCGCCACTTGCTCGATGCCATCACCTTGCAATGTCATCGCCATCGGCATCATGGTCGCGTTTTGGCGCACACCGGCCTGAAAATGCTGTAATTGGGTGGTGATGTATTCTTTCGAGAGTCCAGCGAGACGGGGGCCGAGGGGTTCAATGCCCTCGCCTTCGGCGCCGTGACAGGTCACGCAGATTTGTCCCGCTGGCGGGACTGCGGTTGGATTAGCTATGGCTACAGAGGTCAAGGCACAGCCGTAGATTAGCGCGATGCCTTTGGCTAATGTTCTAATTTTAATATTCATTTTCTATCCTTGAACATACCTTGAGTAGAACTTAAGCGGCTCAAGTGATAGCCAAGTCCTAAACCTAGGTCGTTAAAAAGAGATAATTGAGTGGTGCGTTCACACGTTTAGCCCACACTAAACGAGTTTGTACCTTACTCCTCGAATCTCCACTGAACAAGCATTAAAAAAATCTAATATTAAGTTCTTAATAACCAAATCGAGTCGCTTCAAAGCTATTCAATAACTTATGAAGCAGGTAACAGAGGAATAACGTCGCCACTATCGCCACAAAAATACTGCTCACCCGGTACAGCGCACTAAAAATCAGGTCGTTGCCAGGGGTTAAGTATTGGCCAAACAAAATCCCTAAGGTGGTCATGGCACCAAACCCCACACCAGAGCCACTCGCTTCCTTCACATGGGCCTGCGCAAACAACATAAGCCCAACCCACAGCAGCGGCACAATCAGGATCAACAATCCAGACCAGTCGTAGAGGAAGAGTTGCACCATTACCCCAAACGACACCCCAAGCAGAGTGCCCAGCGCGCGTTTACGGGCATAATCCAGCGCCCCGTTCCAATGCATGGGGAACAGGAGTAACAGCGTGGTCGCCTGTGCCGACATGGAGTCGCGCAAATCGAAAATCTGAAACACTAAGAAAGAGAGCGTGGCAATGCTGGCACCGAGTAAAGCTTCGTGGCGCATACGGTGCGGCGCCTTAGGACCGGGTTTGTAGGCAGGACGAGGCTCGACATCTGGCCAGAGTGCCGTCATCAGATAGGCAATAACCACGGACAATCCCGTCGCCCAGAAATTACTGAAGATTAAGTCATTGAGATCTGTGCCCGGATAGCTGGCAAAGTGCAGCATAATGCTCAAACTCAGCACGCCATTGGCACCAAACAGAAATAGGCTACCGCGGGACATAGCCGCAAAACGATATAAAAACAGTAGAAAGACAATCGGCGTCATCAATCCGGGGTGGCTACCGAAGAAACCGCCGAGTAAGCCGACTTCAAGCCCCGCCATGGCCGATGATGCCAGCAACTGCCGCATCGCATGGCCACTCATCACAGGAACGAGTCCCAGCAATAGCATCGGGGTTACCGTAAAAAACACCCCATTACTCCACCCAAAGAGCTTACAGAGGGTAAAGCCAATGGTGCCGCCAGTGGCAATGCGCAAACACTGGCGTAAGTCATTGGTGGTTAAAGGGTTGTGGCGTAACAACATGCGAATGGCCTTGAGATTAATAGATGTAATGGAGCAGGCTAATGACCTTAATCTGCACCTTGGCTAGCAGGCTAAACAGCGTATTGTCAGGCAGTAATTGCACAGTGGCACGCGCACCTGCTGGCAGATTATTCATCGCATCGTCGTCTAACACTAAATGTAGTCTTAAGCGCTGCGCATCGCGCACCCAACGGTCGGACTCCTGCGGCGCTGCTAAGCGGCCATTGGCATCAAACTGCCCCGCACTCACACCGGCGTCGACACTGCTCACTTGAGCGCGATATAAACGGCCTGGCTCACCATCGAAGGCGATTAATGCTGGGTAAGATGCGTTAACGCCACGTAAGGTCTTTTCACGAAAGTCGGCAATAATATCTAATTTATCAGAGACTAAGGCGAGTAGCGGCTGGCCTACTGCGGCAAAACTGCCCACTTCGAGTTGCAGGTTGGTCACCACCCCATCTTGGTCGGCACGAATTTGGGTGTAAGACAGGTTCAGCTCAGCTTGCTCTAAGGCATTTTTCGCTTGGCGCACTCTTAGGTTTTCTTCGCCATAGAGGCCACGGCTGACTTTGAGTTTATCGAGACGAGCATTAGCGGCTAACAGATTCGCCTCGGCGGCATCCGCATCACTATCGGCCTGATCACGTTGCTGCTGCGACACACCATGGGTGGCATACAATGCATCTAAACGTTTGGCTTCGCGACGTTTTAGTTGAGCCGTAGTGGTACTGGCATTCACTTCCGCCTTGGCGGCTAACAACAAAGCATCTAACTCGGCATTGTCCTGACGCACTTGCTCTAGTGCCAATTTGGCCTGAGACACGGCTAACTCAAAGGGTGCTGGGTCGACTTGAAACAGTAAATCGCCCTTGGCGACCACTTGGTTATTCTTCACATTAATGGTTTGAATCTTGCCGCTGATCTGCGGGGTCACCTTAGTCACCACACGGGTTGCCATGGCCTGTGGGGTCAAGGGCATCATAGCGTCGGCAAACATAAAATAGCCAAACACAGCCACAAAACCGAGCATGGCGATTTTAACGAGGCGGGCAAATTGTTGATCCGGTGTCATCTTATTTCTCACTCAAGAATTTCTGTGCTCTTAGCCAACTTGGCTAAGGCGTTATCACTGATTAGGCTAATGATGCGTTCAAACTCACCAAGCTCGCTGGCGCTGATCCCAGCCAACAACTCTGCGCGCACTTGAATAATCCGCGCTTCGACTTGCTTTAATACATCCTTTCCCGCGGGCGTTAGCGATACGATTCGAGCGCGCTTATCTTTAGTGCAGCAATGACGCTCGACTAAACCTTGTTCCTCAAGCTGCCCTAACGTGCGCATCAAAGAAGCCAATTCAATTTCCAGCGCATCCGCCAACACCTTCTGGCTCACGTTGTCGCCCAGACGCAATAACTTCCACAATGCCGTCCAACGAGGATGAGTTAACCCGAGTGGTGCTAATTCCACATCCGCCACGGTGCGCCATAGTCGGTGCAAGCGGCCTAAATGTTCCGCTAGGGATAACTCCTTTAATCGCTCTAATTCTTTCTGCATCATGCTTACTCACTTACTTAGCCTGCTAAGCATTATACTTAGTTAGCAGGCTAAGTAAATATTCGTAACGAAAAAAAGATCTGTGCACGCTGCCACGAAATCTACAAAAAAACGGAAAACAACTGAAAAAGGCTAAGCTGCTCTCAAATCTAAAAAGCAGTATCTCTATAATATTCAAAAAGATAATTAGGCAGATATAAGGATATTTGGAGGTTAACTGTGAAGAATTTAAACATTAGCACTAGGATAGTGTTGGGGATCAGCCTACTGCTATTTGCGGTGATGAGCTTTATCATGCCACTGGTGCTATCGGAATTCAGTCGCCAAATTCGCGAGTCCGAGCAGCGAGAACTGCACAAACTGTACGAAACCGCTGTAGCCAATATCGCCTCATCGGGTCAAAGAGCACAGGCAATGGCGACATTAATCTCCTTAACCCCTGAGATCCAAAGTAGTTTTGCCGCACGCGACCGTGATGAATTACTGCAACGCACACTACCGCTATTTACTCGCCTTAAACAAGATTTTGCCGTGCAACAGTTCCAGTTCCATACCCCACCTGCCACGTCGTTTTTACGCCTGCACCGCCCAGAGAAATATGGCGACGACCTCACCGCGATCCGTAAAACCATTGTCGAAACTAACACGCAAAAACAACCGCTTAGCGGCTTAGAATATGGCGTGGAAGGCTTAGGGATCCGTGGGCTAGTCCCGATGAATTACCAAGGACAGCACACGGGCTCGGTGGAATTTGGCATGTCCTTTGGCCAAACCTTTTTCGATCATTTTAAAAATGCTTATCAGGCCGAAATCACGCTACTGCTCCCAAAAGATGGCGGCTTTGTCCCCTTCGGTGGCACGTTTACCACAGACACCAGCGCCGCAAGCGAACTTAAGAGCGTTATGCAAGGCGACGAAGTTATCCGCACCATAGATTTAAATGACAAAAGCTTTGCGCTCTACCGCCATGGAATACAGGACTATTCGGGCAAAACCTTCGGGGTGTTAGATATTGCGCTGGACAGAAGTCATTCAGAGCAGGCGATGTCCGATATTCGTTTAAAACTCATCATGATAGGAATCATTGCCTTCTTAATCGGTACAGCAATCGCGTGGTTTATTGCTAAGAGTATTACCCGCCCAATTGCCGAAACTACTGACGCACTCAACGATATTGCCGAAGGTGAAGGTGATCTTACCCGTCGTATCGAAGTGAAGAGCAAGGATGAAATGGCCCAACTTGCCCAGGCCTTTAACCGCTTCGCAGAGAAAATCCACGCCACAGTGGTCCAAGTATCAGACTCGACCAGTTTGCTCGCGACATCGGCCGAGGAAATGTCCGCCATCACCCGTGAAACCCAGCAAATGGCGAATCGGCAACACCTCGAAACAGAACAGGTTGCCACCGCGATGAACGAAATGGCGGCAACAGTGCAAGAGGTCGCCCACAATGCCACCGACGCCGCCGATGCTGCAACCCATGCCAGCGAGTCTACCGAGCAGGGTAAACAATTAGTCGAAAAAGTCATATCGACCATTAGCTTGCTCGCCGATGAGATTGCCGAAGCCGCCAATGCCATTAACGAACTCGAGCGCAATACCACGCAAATTGATTCGGTATTAGTGGTGATCCGCAATATTGCCGATCAGACCAATTTACTCGCCCTCAATGCCGCGATTGAGGCCGCCCGCGCCGGAGAACAAGGCCGTGGCTTTGCCGTGGTTGCAGATGAGGTACGTACACTCGCCAGCCGAACTCAGGCTTCCACCACAGAAATTCAGCAGATGATTGAGGCATTGCAACAGAGTGCCAAGGCCACAGTTAGCAGCATGAATACCAGCACGGCCACCACACAGAGCTGTGTATCACTGGTGCATGAGGCAGGTTCAGCCCTCGAAGCCATTACCCAAGCCGTATCCACCATCAGCCAAATGAACATTCAAATCGCCAGCGCCGCCAATGAGCAGTGCGCCGTTTCGGCAGAAATTAATAAAAACGTCAATAATATTAATGATATTGCGACCAATGCGACCGAGAGTGCCGTGCAAACCGCGCGGGCGGGGGATGAACTCGCGCAGCTTTCGATGCGCTTAACGACTCTGCTCTCCCAATTTAAGATTTAGGAATTAGTCACTAGCCAAAAACAAAACGCCGCTAAATAGCGGCGTTTTTTATGGATGTTTACTGCGTTATACCGCCTTTGGGCGAACCCCTAAGGTATGGCAAATCGCATAGGTCAGCTCGGCGCGGTTGAGGGTGTAGAAGTGGAAATCTTTAACCCCTTCACGGGATAGCACTTTGACCATATCGATCGCCACGTTAGCGCCCACCAGCTGACGCGTACCCGCATCATTCTCTAGGCCATCAAATTGCTTATGCAACCAGCTCGGCAGGCTCACATTGGTCATGCCCGCGAAGCGTTTTAACTGGGTAAAGTTAGTCACGGGTAAAATGCCGGGGACGATTTCGACATCGATTCCCGCCGCAACGCAGCGGTCGCGAAAACGTAGGTAAGATTCAACATCGAAGAAAAACTGGGTAATAGCTCGGCTCGCACCGGCATCGATTTTACGCTTGAGGTTAATCAAATCGGCTTGAGCGTTAGCCGCATCTGGATGCACTTCAGGGTAAGCGGCGACCGAAATATCAAAGTCGGCCACAGAGCGCAGTAAGCGCACTAAATCCGCCGCAAAGCGAGTCGGTTTCGGGCTGCCCGCAGGCAAGTCGCCACGCAGCGCCACTATGTCGCGGATCCCCGATTTCCAGTAATGCTTCGCCAGATCTAACAGCTCCTCGTCGCTGGCATCCACTAAGGTTAAATGCGGCGCGGCAACCAGATTGGTTTCTTTTTGAATACGTTCAATCACGCCGTGGGTACGGTCGCGCACGCCCGAGTTGGCACCATAGGTCACTGAAACAAACTTAGGATTCAGCGGCTCTAAACGGCGGATAGAGTTCCACAGGATCTGTTCCATTTCGGGGGTTGATGGCGGAAAAAACTCAAAAGAAACATTAATATCGCCATTAAGTTCAGACAAACTTTGGTTTAGCGAATGTGAATGTTGTGCGTGATGAAAAGCCATGTGTATTTCCTCAACCGCCCAAGTGCGACGCTCCATCGCGCTGGTACGACTTATAAATGCAGTAATTTAATCCATATGGACGTTTGGACGTCTATATGTCCATATACTAGAGAAACTGGCCGTTAAGTCAAGCCAAAAAATCCCCCTTTTTGGCATTTTCTTATCCCTCGTTGACCACCTTGATTTTAGTCCTGATCTTCGCCAATAAAAAAAGGACTCGAATGAGTCCTTTAAGTCTATGAATATAAGCCGAATCAACTTGAAGATACGGGGTTTATTCCTATTCTTGCAGCAGATCGCGACAGATCTGCGTCAGATCCGATTGCACCGCCGCCGCTGTTACCTCACGGCCAGCACCCGGCCCACGGATAATCAAAGGATTACCTTGATAGAAGGCAGAGCGGATCACAAACACATTGTCCCCGGGCGTAAGGTTGGCGTAGGGATGATTCGCATCAATCCACTGTAATCCCACCTCGGCTTTTAGGGTCGCACCGCTATTGTCCAAGGAGGCGACATATCTCAGTACCTTGTTTTGCTCCGCCGCTGCGCCGTATTGTTGCAGCAATTCATCATCCAGCTCACCGATACGGGCAAGGAATTGCTCCAGCGGAATATCCGCTAAATGGGCAGGCACTAAGGAGCGCAGCTCAATATCCTCAAGCTCGATTTCCAGACCGATTTCACGGGCTAAAATCAGCAGCTTACGCTGCATATCGCGGCCAGAAAGATCGTCGCGTGGATCGGGTTCGGTAATCCCTAAACCACGCGCTTCAATCACTAATTCCGAGAAAGGTTTGCTGGTATCGTATTTCTCGAATAACCAACACAGGGTGCCAGAGAAAATCCCGCCAACGGCTTCAACGCTATCGCCACTGTTACGCAAATCGTTTAAGGCGTGCTGAATAGGTAAGCCCGCGCCACAGCTAGCGTTATAACGCCAGAATAGACGGCGATAACCGAGTTGTTCCTTCAATTCCCGATAAAAAGGCAGCGGGCCAGAACCCGCGAGTTTGTTTGCGCTGACCATATGAATGCCGCGCTCGAAAAACTCTGGGTATTGCAGGGTTAAACTGGCGCTGGCGCTGATGTCTAATGCAATCAGTTCATCACAGTTAAGTTGTTCTAATTGTTCAAATAGATGCTCGTACTGCCAAGGTGTTGCCTCGGCATCGAATTCCTGCTGCCAGCTTTCCAAATCCACACCAGTGGACTTAATCAAAGCTTTACTGGAAGTAACCAGACCGACTAACTCGACTTGCGCTTCAAGCTCTTGATTTAACGAGGGAGAAACTGACTTAAACAGTTTCACCCACGCCTCGCCAATATTGCCCACACCCAGCAGCAATACGCCAATGCGTTTACGCGGGCCAGCACAGCGGCGATGCACTTTTTGCGTCAGCAGATTAACCTGCGACTGTGGCACTAAGGTCACCAAACTTAAGTCACCACTGAACAAGGGCTTAGCGTCGCGGCTCAGTAAACGGGCAAAGCTGCGGCGATAATGCTCGGCATCGGCACTCACAAGCGCCACTAAACCGAGTTCGGTATTAATTTGCAGATCTTTAATGCCGAGGGCTTCGGCCTGCGCATCCAATAACTTTTGTACTTGTTTTTGGTTTTCAGCGGTATAGGCAAGCTCGAGTCGTTGATGCGCCGATACCCAATGGGCCAGTGGCGTTAATCCTGCTTCGACTAATTGCTCGAGCAGACTGGCCACATCGCCCGCGATCTTAAAGCCAAATAACACCACGGCATTCAGGTTAGTCACCACAGGCGCACTCGCCGAGGAGCTGTGGGGCGCAATCAGGGTAAAGTCGGTATGGGAGGCGTAGCTTGAACGTACGGCTAGGCTCACCTCAGTGTTAAACAGCGGCTGCAAAGTGCGCGAATGCAAAACAGGCGAACCTAGACGCGCCAAGCGGTCTGCTTCGGCGAGGGACATGCTCTTGAGTAATTTCGCATCGTTGATCTTATTCGGATCGGCGTTAAATACCCCTTCAACGTCGGTCCAAATGGTCACGCGCTCAATGTCGGCAAGGCTAGCAATTAAGCTGGCGCTAAAGTCAGAGCCATTGCGACCAAGCAGCAAGGTATCGCCACGCTCGTTGGCACAGATAAAACCTGTGATCACTAAACGCTCGTTAGGATGCGCCGCCAGTAAGGCTTGCACTTTGGCGCGGGATTCTTGCACGCGAATTTGCGGCACAGCGGCCTCGTCGGCCACAAGAATCGAGCAGGCATCCACATGGCTTGCGGCCACACCCGATTCACGCAGCAGCGCCGCCATTAAGCGCGCCGACCAACGCTCACCAAAGCTCACCACATGGCTAATTTGGTAATCGTTACGGGAATCTAAAGATAATAGACTGATTAACTGGGCTTTATCCGTGGTTAAACGCTCACGTAAATCCCGCGCCTGCTCGTTAGATAACAGCTGCTCAATCAAGCCTTGCTGATAGCTGATGAGGACTTGTAATTCTTCTTGCCATAATTGGTTGCTATCGCGCAGCGACAACAACTTATATAAAAAGTTAGTAGTTTTACCCGCGGCAGACACCACCACCAGATCATCACTGTGGCCATGGGTTAACAGAATATGGGCAACTCGGCGATAACAATCGGCATCGGCTAAGCTGGAACCACCAAATTTATGTAAGTGACAACGTGCCATCTCGAATTCCTCTACTGACAAGCCGCAACGGCGGCCAATCCTGCTTGAATATCTGCAACTAAGTCGTCGGCATCTTCAATACCAACCGACAAACGTAATAGGGTGTCTTTAATGCCAGCTTCATAACGTGCTTGGGGCTCCATCGCCCTGTGGGTCATAGTCGCGGGCACGGCCACGAGACTCTCAACGCCACCTAAGCTCTCGGCCACGCTAAATAAACTTAAGGCATCTAAAAAGGCGACCACTTCGGCCTCGCCGCCCTTAAGCTCAAAACTCAGCATAGCGCCAAAGCCTTTTTGCTGCTTGGCGGCAATGGCATGGCTGGGGTGATCCGCAAGGCCTGGGTAATACACTTTGCTCACAACAGAGCTGTTCGTCAGCACGTCCACAATACGCTGGGCATTGCTTTGGTGCTCGCGAATGCGCACGGCTAAGGTACGCAGACCGCGCAGAGTTTGATAACTGTCGAAGGCAGAACCCGTTAAGCCCAAGGTGTTCGACCACCAATGTAAGGTCTCACCGAGTTGAGGATCTTTGGCGATCACCGCGCCGCCCACCACATCGCTGTGACCATTGATGTACTTAGTGGTGGAGTGGATAACGATATCGGCACCGAGTAACAGCGGTTGCTGCAAAATGGGCGAGAGGAAAGTATTGTCCACCACCACTAAAGCACCTACGGCGTGGCTCGCCTTCGCGATAGCTTTGATATCGACGACTCGCAGCAGAGGGTTTGATGGGGTTTCAATCCACACCATCTTAGGTTGCTGGGCGATGGCTTGCTCGAGCGCTTGGGCGTCGGTTTGATCGACCACCAGCAGTTTAAATTGGCCCTTTTTAGCCAAGTTAGTGAATAAACGGTAAGAACCGCCGTAACAATCGTGGGGCACCACCAGCAAATCATCGGGGCCGAGCAAGGTAGTCACTAAGGTAATGGCTGCCATGCCAGTGCAAGTCACCACACCGGTTGCGCCCTTTTCTAGCTTAGCTAAGGCATCGCCTAAGATGCTGCGGGTAGGATTGCCGGAACGGCTGTAATCAAATTCGCGAGGATTTTTATGACCATCGAAGGCGTAATTAGTCGACAGGTAAATTGGCGGCACCACCGCGCCATACTGAGTATCGCTTTCGATACCCTGACGCACTGCTAATGTGGCTAATTGACGTTCGGTCACTAATTTGCCTGCGGTCATCGGGAACTCCTAAGTTCGCAAAGAGATGTCTGGACGTCTAAATGTACCTAAGCCCAGTGGTATCGTCAATAGGCGTTAAGACGTTTAGACGTCTAAACATAAAGAAATCTGTTTGCAATCACTAAGAAATAGTAGCAATAATTTGACTGTTATCTGTAAGGGTTTAAAATCTGCCCCGAATTTAGCGTTATAACAGGTGAGTCAATGACTGAATGGAATGGGGAATACATCAGCCCCTATGCTGAACATGGCAAGAAGAATGAACAAGTAAAGAAAATTACTGTGTCTATTCCGCTCAAAGTGCTAAAAGTCCTCACGGATGAACGTACCCGTCGTCAGGTGAACAACCTGCGCCACGCCACCAATAGCGAACTCTTGTGTGAAGCATTTTTGCATGCCTACACCGGCCAGCCTCTGCCTGATGATGCCGATCTGTCGAAAGATAGCCCAGACAGCATTCCCGCCGAAGCGAAAAGGTTGATGGACGAGATGGGGATCGAGTGGGAAGATATGGAGTAACGCTTAAGCGTCCAATATCCTACTTATCATTAGGGATCGTTAATACTCATCTTGCTTGATGGGTTAGAGTAACGATCCCTATTTTGTTTTGATGGAATCCTATGTTCTCCTTGATAGATCCACAAACGCTCGCCATTGCGTCTGTGATTGTGTTTTTAGGTGCCCTCACCCAGAGTCTGATTGGCTTTGGCCTTGCCGTGGTGGCGAGCCCGTTGCTGTATATTGTCGACCCCGAATTAGTGCCCGCCCCCGTGATTGTGATGGGTTTTTCCATCGCCCTACTCACCCTACTGCGTGAACGCGGCCATTTAGAATTCAATGGCTTGCAATATGCGCTTATCGGTCGAGTGCCCGGAGGTTTTATCGGTGCCAGCCTGCTACTGTTTGCGCCGCAGCCGATTCTTGGTCTGGCGATTGCTGGCATTGTGGCAGTCGCCGTGGTGCTGAGCCTGTATAAATTGACTCTTCCCGTGAATAAGGCAACCCTGTTTGGCGCGGGCGTGGTCTCGGGGATTTTTGGTAATATTGCCGCCATTGGTGGCCCACCGATGGCGATTTTGTTGGCGGGTAAGGATGCCTCCAAATTTCGCGCCGCACTGTCGGCCTTCTTTATCTTCAGCTCGACCATAGCCCTGGTCATTCTTGGGGTGACGGGCCTACTCGAAATCAAGCATTTGTGGTTATCACTCATGCTACTGCCCTCGGTCTTTTTAGGCTATTTAGTGGCGGGCAAACTGGTGGGGAATGTGGATAAACATAAGACCAAGATGGCAACCTTAGCCCTCTGCGCTATCAGTGCTTTAGTGCTTACGGTGAAATCTGTGATTGAGCTATTGCCGCAATAATTACCGCAATAATTACCGCAATAGAATCCTGCCAATCGCCCCCATAAAAAAAGCACCGTTAATCGGTGCTTTTTGCTTGCTGGGATAGGTGATTTACCCCATCGATATTGCCATTAACCAATGGCACTAACTTAGATAGCTTTGTCCCGCATACACAATAAAGTGTCTCAGTGCTAACACGCCGGTTAAGCTGGCGCAGGCCACCATAATCATCGCGCCCTTGCTGTGGCGCGTCGCGGTCGGCAACAGCATAAATAGCAGTGGGATACCAAAACCAATCCCGACCACGCCAATCCAGAATACGCTCGCCCACACGCCAGAGGTGAGTGATGCCAGCGCCGCAGCCGCCGCGCCGCCCTGAAAGTACAAGGCGCAGAACAACATAAACAGGAACATGATTTCGATTGCCATCACTGGCAGCTCTAAGCCATGCATTTTGGCTAAGGCCTTGTCGTGGCTATCGGTCTTGAACATCACCAGCGCCAGCACCGCATTAGCCGCCGCGCCCGCCGATAAACCAGAGACTAAAAACAGCGCAGGCAATACCGCAGTGTTCAACATCGGATAGGCATTCATGGCCGAAATTAAGAAGCCAGTATAAGCACCCACGCCAATCGCGAGAATAAACAGCAGCACTTCAATCAGCTTTCTAAAGGGCATCAGCAGCTTAGCAATAGGCACGAGGAAACCTAAGCCCCACTTTGGCAGCTCATCGCGCAGCACAAGAATCGCGTAGGCAAATGCTAAGGGTGAATAAGCCAGTAGTGCTAAGACACCAATCGCCATTACAGACTGGAAGTTGTAGTTGATTAAAATCAGCCAAAAATGGAAAGGCTTCGTTAAATCAAACACTAAACATGCCAAGCCTAGGCAAATGGCCACTGGGCCAATAATGGCTGCGGCCTTGAGAATACTCGTCTCCCCCTGCGCTTGCTCCTTATTAAACCAACGCAGGCCAATGCCAATCAGCAAACTTCCGGCGGATAAACCCGCCATAAACAGATACACGGCGATGATCCAATGCCAAGTGACGGGATCATATTGCGCCATATCGCCCCAAGTATTGTTCATAATCAAATCCCCCCTCTTTTGGTAGGAACGCGATACACCCTAGGCTTGGTGCCTAAATGGGTCTTATCTTGGTAAGTGATCTTAGTGTTGAGTAGCATAGCGACCTCACTCTGTGGATCGTTGGCATCGCCAAACACTAAGGCATCGGTCGGACACACAGTCACACAGGCGGGCTCTTCACCCCGAGCTAAGCGCGTGTCCTTACAGAAGTTACACTTGTCAGCCACTTTGGTTTCTGGGTTCATAAAACGTACCTTGTAGGGGCACGCCGCCACGCAGTACATACAACCCACGCACTTATCGCCATGGATGGAAACAATCCCATCCTCACCCACATAGGCCGCGCCCGTTGGGCACACCTTCACACAAGGCGCATCTTCACACTGCTGGCACGATACCCTGTGGTACTTAAAGTGCAGGTGTGGCATCTCGCCAAAGGGGCCCTCTACGCGCACTTGTAAGCGAGTCACGCCCTCGGGGACGCCATTTTCACTGCGGCAGGCCACGTTACAGGCTTGGCAGCCGATGCACTTGTTCTCATCGTGCACCATCACATATCTTTTCGTCATTTGAGCCTCCAATTAGCGTTTTGCCAGCGTGACGCCTGTCGTATGAATATTCATGCCACACACAGGGGCTGTTTGATGGGGCAGTAAGTTTCCGCAGTGGATACCTTTACCTGTCGCTCTAACCAACTCTTTGTTTTTAGAGCCAAAGCCCATATAGGCAAACACGGTATCGGGGCGAATGCCCGGGGTGAATAAGGCGTGGCCTTCTTCGCTACCCACGCTGCTGGTTAACCGAATCGGGTCACCGTTACTTATCCCTAACTTGCCCGCCGTGACGGGATGCACCCAAATGGCGTTATCCGACATTAGGTTAGCTAACATAGGGATATTGTGAGTCGCACCATTGGTATGCACGGCGACCTTGCCTTGGATAAAGTACAGCTCGTCGGCTTTCTTCAAATGCACTTCGCGGAACTTAATCACCCCGCGTCCTGGCGCCATGGCTTCAACCTTGGCCGAGGTCAATTCAATCTTGCCGCTTGGGGTTTTAAAGCTGAGCAAACTGCCGTAGGTGCCGTCTTCATCCACGGCTTTGGCATTGGCGTAGGCCTTAGTAAACTCGGCCACCATCTTAGGTTCGCGCAGCATGATGGGCTTGCCGAAGCTAACAAAACCTTCATCCTTGATGCGGCGCAGCAGTGCGGTATCACGATTCACCTGCAGCAGTTGCAGGGTTTCCATGTTGTCCCAAGGGTAAAATTCACTTAGCCCAAGCTTATGGCCAATGTCCTTAAAGATTTGCCATGAGGGTTTAGTGTCGCCCAAGGTTTCCACCACGCGTTGACGCACATAGTAAGCAGGATTTTTACCCGACTTGTCGGCGATTTCTTCATCGCGCTCAAGGTAAGTCGACTCGGGTAAAATGACGTCGGCATAGGCGGCGGTTTCACTGATATACACATCGCACACGGCAACAAAATCGAGCTTTTTCAAGGCTTCAACCACACGCGCCCTGTCGGTCATGGTTTGCATTGGGTTGGTACGGGACATCACCCAGCCGTGTAATTGATAGGGCACGGCAGTTAAGGTCGCATCGAGAATCGTTTGATAAATCCCGCCCGATGACCACATCATGGCGTACTGCTCTTCCACTTGGTCGATACGTTTCGCCGCAGGCTTAGGCATATCTTTTACGCCGGGCTTACCTAATACGGGCGCCACGCTTTCTCCCGCCAGTTTGTTATAGTCGCCAGGCTTTTGACCTAGGTAGATACCGCCCTTACGCTCGATATTACCAATCAAAATATTGGCAGCGTACAAGGCGCGGCGCATTTCAAACTCTTCGGTGGTAAAGGTGGCTCTGTGACCAAAATCCACCACAGCATGGGGCGCCTTGGCCGCATATTCGTGGGCGATACGGCGAATATCTTTGGCGGGCACATCGGAAACGGTTTCGGCCCACTCAGGGGTGTAGGCTTTGACTTCGGCGGCGAAGGCATCAAACCCTTCAACATAACGTTCGATAAAGGCCTTGTCGTAGAGATTATCTTCAATCAATACATGGCATAAGGCTAAAGCCACCGCCACATCGGTACCGGGGCGGATCGCATACCATTCATCGGCTTTGTCGGCGACGATGGAGAATCTTGGCTCAAACACCACCAGCTTGGCGCCTTTATCCATTTGCGCCGCCATCATGCCGCGGGTTTCGGACATGTTGATGCCTTCGTACAGGTTATGGCCGAAGTTAATGATGTATTTGGAGTTACTTAAATCGCGCTTCACCTTAGTGCCAAACATGGCCTTAGCAGCAATCTCGTAACCACCGGGGCAAGTTGAGGCATGGGTAAAGGTATTCGGGCTACCAAAGGCAGTGGCGAGATGGAATAAGTGTTTTTCTTGCGAACCGGACTTAGAGGAAAACGCCACGGCTTCAGGGCCATAAGCTTGTTTGATTTTATTAAGATTATCGGCAATCAGTTGATAGGCTTCATCCCAAGAGATCTCGGCCCACTTGCCCTCGCCACGCTCACCCACCCGTTTGAGTGGCTTCACAATCCGCTGTGGATCGTAAAGCAAACTATGGCCAGCACCGCCCCGGGCACAGACTTTACCGCCAAAGGATTTGGCCGCCTTATTGCCACTGATAAAGACGTTTTTGCCCTCAATCACCCGCGCCGAAATCGGGCAGCGAGTCGAACACATCTCACAGATACTGGCAATGTCTTTGCCCATTCCTTTTAGCTGCTTGCTCTCTAATGCCGCTAAGCTGCCCGGCAACAGGCTAGCCAATGCACATGTTGCACCGCTGGCCCCTGCGCCCTTTAAAAAGGTTCGCCTATTAAGCTCAATCATGGTTACCTCCATCACACTCATCCACCCTAATGCGCCACTTGGCACACGCAAACTTAGGCTTTGGCTTACCACTGCGGTTAAAGACTAAATTCGCTCACAGGTTTTTAGTTATTAATGCCAATGCCTTAAGAAACGCTGGCATTTTGCTGTTTCAGGGTGATTGTTATCCCGAAAGGGAGAGGCGGATATTGTGGTAAACCACATGGCCAAGTTGAGTGTGATCTGCGGCAACTAAAAGTTAAAATTGTTCTAAAAAATCGTGAATAAGATCAATAAGCCTGCTTGACCTAAACCTGTACTAAGCCAGCGCACTGGCTCGCGGCTTTGATAAGTTAAAAAGTTCTCAAAAACCCTCAAAAACCACTCCCATATTTAGAATGGCTGAGTGCTCAAAGTGTATGAGGTAAGCGTTTCGCCCAGTTGTCACAGGGGAATGGTTGAAAGGGAGTCAGGCATAAGCAAGGCCAATGCCTAAGGGAGTTAGTCAACCAAGGTGATCTCTAAGCCATTTAATAAGCGAATCGCTTCGTCGCGACTAAACTTAGCGCCCTTGATTTTATTGTTAAAAATATCGATATCGTAATCGGTCGCCTCGGAGAAATCCGCCTCCATCAACTCGGTACGACCAAATAAGCTGTGGCGAAAATCGCTGTAACTAAAGTTGGCGCGATTAAACTTGCCCTCACGGAAATCCACATCCTGCGCCTTACAGCCCTCGAGCACCATTTCATCGAGCTGAAGCCCCATAAAAGAGCAATCGTTTAAGATGCAGGCGCTAAAGCTAAAAGGCGCAGCAAAGGATAATCTCGGCCAAGCGGCGCGGGTCCAATCTATGCCCACCAACTTACATTCTTCAAAACGCACGCCGTTAAATTGGCTTAAGGGCACCTTGAGCAGGCTCAAATTACAGCCCACAAAACGGCAATCGATAAACTTACAGTTACGGAATGTGCTATCGCTAAACTGACAATCGTGGAATTCACACTCTTCAAACTCCAACTCCTGCCACTGGGTTTGGCTTTCGGCTAAGGCGATAAATTGCTGCGAGAAAAAATATCGCCCCTCGGCAGTGGCGCGCGCCATCATCGGCGTTTTTACATCTGTCATTGACTACCTCTATCTGTGCCAACCCTGCCTAGGCTAAGGGCTGATGGGCAAACTGTGTTTTTCAATTCACAAAAAATGGGCGTTAATGCAAAGGCCACGCTTTATATCGTGCTTAGCCACGACCTTTATTCAGACCGCCTATGCTAACCCGATTTACAGAGCTAACTGCATGCCTATATTGGGATTAATACCATTCTAAGGCTTAGCGAGTCACACTTTAAACTCAAGCTTATCTATTCCTCTACTCGGATTTCATGGGAAGTATTTTCAGCTGCCGCATTGCTCCCCTCCCCAATTTACCCCGACACGCCGCACAGATGTGCATAAATAGCCGTGGAAAATTTTGCGAATAAAGGTAAAATGGCGCCACTTTTCGCGGCTGTCTAACAAGGTTCTCTCGGATTAATGGTTAGCCTTTTCGAGCAAAATGGCACGGGGTTTCCCCGCTTGAACAGACCAGATTCTCTCTGGCGCCAACCTTGCTCTGCGTGCTATTTTTACCCCTTATCCCGACCTTCTCTCTCCTGCCTATCGCCCGAAAATATCCTATTCGCTTTACGTTTTAACCTCACCAATCTCTTGTGCGCACTTAGCGATAAGTTGTTGGTCAATAATAAAAAGGTGGCAAAGCATTTACGGCTTAAGCACACCGCAACGAATAAAAAACTCGTCCCTACACTCTCTATCCAAAGGAATACTCGTCATGAGTCTTGCTGATTCCGTATTAGCCGTAAACAACGATTTACCCATCCGTACCGACAGCCCTGTCCATAGCGGCAAGGTACGTAGCGTTTACTGGCTAACCGACGCCGACAGCCGCCGTTTAATTCAAACCAAGGGCTACAATGTGCCCGAAGATACGCCGCTTGCCATCATGGTGATTAGCGACCGTATCTCAGCCTTCGACTGCATCTTCCACGGTGAAGGCGGATTAAAAGGCATTCCTGGTAAAGGCGCGGCATTAAATGCCATTTCTAATCATTGGTTTAAGTTATTTGCCGAAAACGGTTTAGCCGACAGCCACATTTTAGATATTCCGCATCCCTTCGTTTGGATAGTCCAAAAAGCCCGTCCGATTAAAGTAGAAGCCATTTGCCGCCAATATATTACTGGCTCAATGTGGCGCGCCTACTCTAAGGGCGAGCGCGTATTCTGCGGTATCACACTGCCAGAAGGCTTAGAGAAAGATCAAAAACTGCCAGATTTGCTAATCACTCCTTCGACCAAAGGCATCTTAACTGGGATTCCCGGTGTGCCCGCGCAGGACGATGTGAACATCAGCCGCAGCGATATCGAAGCCAACTACCAAGCCTTTGGTTTTGAAAAGGTAGAAGATATCGACCTGTACGAGAAGCTGTTAAAAGATGGCTTTAAGGTGATCGCTAAAGCACTGGCCGACCTTGACCAAGTGTTTGTGGATACCAAGTTCGAGTTTGGTTATGTGACCGATAAAAACGGTAACTCAAAACTGATCTATATGGATGAAGTAGGCACCCCAGATTCATCCCGCATTTGGGACGGCGCCGCCTACCGCGATGGTAAAATCCTTGAAAACTCTAAGGAAGGCTTCCGTCAGTTCCTGCTGAACCACTTCCCCGATCCGGATATTCTGCTTAACAAGGACAGAATGCCAGAACGCGAAGCCCTCGCCCGTGATAATGCCCTGCCATTAGAGGCCATGATGGATGTGTCACGCACTTACACCGGCATCGCCGAGAAGGTGACAGGCGCGGCAATCCCGCTACCAGCCAATCCAAAGGCAGATATTATTAAGATCCTACGTGAAGAGTATGATCTGATTGTTTAATCAGATTTGCTGTGGTTAGGGTGTTACCCTCAACCTAAATTGAAAAAGGCGCTTAGGCGCCTTTTTTATTTATCAAACTTGGGTTTGAATTTATTTGTATGAATCAATTCAGAGAAAATCTAAGACAAGATCAAAGTCGTGGGGCTTCACCCCACACCCGACCAAGGAGGACTGCTCGTCCTATCCTCCTTGGATGCTCCAAGACGCCCCTACGGAGTTGAAAGCCCCTTGGGCATTAAGCGTTCTTATGCTATCGCGTCAGACGCTCGTCCCTGATTCGACTGACGCTATCTCGGCATATATGGACCCATCCGGTTTGCAAGACATTCGATAGCGATTTTGAGAAGAGTTCATTGCACCCATATATCCGGCCTGTTGTTGAGGGATCTCTCTGGCCCTGATGGATATCTGCTTCTACTGCCC
>NZ_NHRI01000023.1:0-70541 GCF_003129585.1 Shewanella sp. BC20
TACTCACCCGTCCGCCGCTCGCCACCTCAGGAGTAAACTCCCTTGTGCTGCCGCTCGACTTGCATGTGTTAGGCCTGCCGCCAGCGTTCAATCTGAGCCATGATCAAACTCTTCAATTAAAAGTTTTGTGAATCCGAAGATTCGGCTCAATGAATTCTGAATCGACTTAACTTAATAAGTCGTTGTACATATTGCTATGAACACTCATTCATTGATTTAATTCTTTGATTACTCGCCAAATGGCAGAGTAATTTCGATTAACTCAACACCTGTGAGTGTCCACACAGATTTCTTGTTTAGATTGTTAAAGAGCATTCGACCATTCACTTCGCGTTACCGCTCAGCGGGTCAGGGCTGCGTATTCTACGCATTTCCCTTGTCGCGTCAAGGCGTTTTTGCAAACTTCTTGGCGCTTTCGAATCAACCGCACATTTTGCATTCGATTCGCACTGATACCGCGTTCACTTTCGCTGTCTGCCGTGTCAGTGGATGCGCATTATAGGCAGCAGAACTTTTTGTGCAAGGGCTTTTTGAAAGAAAGTTTCGATTAATCATCTAGACGCCTAGATATCCAGCAACATGAATAAAAAAGGGGCTAAACAGCCCCTTTTTGAATGCATTTACTTAACAAAAAACTTACTACGGACTGAAGAAACGCGATTCTTGCTCGACTTCGACTTCTTCGCCACCGATATGGGTTTTCACTTTTATCTCGATGTTAGTCACTGAACGCGAAAGTTCGACCGGATCGACCCCGACGCTGATAGGTAGAGTTAACACCTCTCCACCCGCAATCGTCACTGAGGTTGGTCCATACCATTTATAGTTGTTGAGGCCTTCAACACTCATGGTGTATTCATGGGCTTGTTCTGTCTTATTGAGAATTTTCAGGGTGAAGGTGTTTTCAATCAGCCCCTGATTATTTTCCCTATAAAGTTGGTTACGGTCGCGGATGATATCCATACGCACGGGTGCAATCGTCGCGCTCGCGTAGATAAAGATCAGGATCATGGCGGCCAACACCACACCATAGCCCACCAGCTTAGGACGTAATACCTTCTCTTTGATACCTTCGAGTTTATTCTCTGTGGTATAGCTAATCAGCCCCAGAGGATATCCCATCCGCTCCATGGTTTGATCACAAGCGTCGATACAGGCGCCGCAGTTAATACATTCGTATTGCAAGCCGTTACGAATGTCGATACCCGTTGGGCAAACCTGGACACAGAGGTCGCAGTCGATGCAGTCGCCTAATCCCATTTCTTTCGGGTCGGCTTTGCGTGAGCGCGGGCCGCGGGTCTCACCGCGTTTAGCATCGTAACCTACGATATAAGTGTTTTTATCAAACATCGCCGATTGGAAACGGGCATAGGGGCACATATGGATGCACATAATTTCACGCATCCAACCCGCATTACCGTATGTTGCGAAGGTAAAAAACACCACCCAGAAGTAGATTGCGCCAGACGCATTAAGGGTAAAGACATCGACATACACTTCGCGGCTCGGCACAAAATAAGACACGAAGGTCATGGCTGTGAGCAGCGACAATAAAATCCACGCCGTGTGTTTTGCCGTCTTGCGCCAAAGTTTGTCAAAGTTCCATGGCATTTGATCTAGCTTGATGCGTTTATTACGTGCACCTTCAAGTTTTTCCTCGAACCAAATGAACATAAACGTCCACACGGTTTGAGGGCAGGTATAACCACACCAAACTCGGCCAAGATAGGTTGTGACGAAAAACAGCGCAAAGGCAGCTATCATAAAGAGAGCCGCAAGTAAGGTGAGATCCTGAGGCCAAATGGTGAGGCCAAAGACGTGAAACTTCTGTTCGCCCAGATTGAACCAAACGGCTTGACGGTCTCCCCAAGGGATCCACGGCAGGATAAGGAAGAAGAGCATTGCGACCCAACCCATACGGCGGCGTACGCTACTCCATAATCCATCGATTGCCCGGACATAAATCCGGTTGCGGGGGTTAAAGCGATCAGCCTTATTTTCATCTGGCTGGTGAATCTTAATTCGATTGGTTTTCGAATAGTCCTTGTTATTAGATTCTGCGTTCATCGTGACAGCCTTTTACTGCTTTAATATTGGACGAAAACTGGCTTATTATACCCATATTATTAATGGTTATTCACTTATGTTGGACTAAAAGATGAAAGGTTGGATCATATTAGCGCTCCTGTGTGGTGCATTATATTACTTATACACCGAAACAGACAAATTAGATGCACCTATAGCTAAAACAGAGGAAATGGTTCAGAAGATAGAAAACAAAATGGGTTCGATGACGGGCACCCAAATTATTAAGATCGATCAGAAACGCACTAAGGCTCGAAAAGATATTTTGGAGCGACTATCAGCTCCTGAAGTCGAAGAATTTAATAAAATCCCACTTACCGAAGACGGCATTGCCGATTTTAAAGACAGCTACTGCGGCACAAAAGCGCCCGAGCACCCCATTTTTAGCCGAGATAACCTGTTTTTTATCTGCGATAACCTCTAATCCCACTTATAGGCAAACGGAATTTTGCAGCCCATCACTAAGCATAACGCTTAGGCGATTGACCAAAGACATGATTCCGCCTAGCCTTTGAACTTCAATTACATAGGCCTTGTATCATGACTAAACCAGTATCAGATATTTTTGATCCCGCACTGTGGGATGAAGTCAGCGGATTTAATTTCGACGATATCACTTACCATAGAGCCAAAGCCCACGGCACAGTGCGTATCGCCATCAACCGTCCAGATTGCCTCAATGCCTTCCGCCCAAAGACGGTCGACGAGTTGTATATCGCCCTCGATCACGCTCGCCAATGGTCCGATGTAGGTTGTGTGTTACTCACAGGCAATGGCCCCTCCGCCAAAGGACAATATTCGTTTTCCTCTGGTGGCGATCAACGTATTCGCGGCAAAGATGGTTATAAATATGAAGGCGCAGAAGAAGGCAAAGCCGATTTAGCCAGAATGGGGCGTTTACATATCCTCGAAGTCCAACGATTGATCCGCTTTATGCCTAAGGTGGTGATCGCCGTCGTGCCGGGTTGGGCGGTTGGCGGCGGCCATAGTTTACACGTTGTCTGCGACTTAACCTTGGCCTCGAAGGAACACGCTGTCTTCAAACAAACCGATCCCGATGTCGCGAGTTTCGATTCAGGCTATGGCAGTGCTTATCTTGCCAAGATGATTGGCCAAAAGCGCGCGCGAGAAATTTTCTTCTGCGGCTTTAACTACAGTGCCGATGAAGCCTTTGCCATGGGAATGGTCAATAAATCGGTTCCCCATGCTGAACTCGAAGTCGAAGCATTAAGATGGGCCAAAGAGATTAACTCCAAATCGCCAACAGCGATGCGTATGTTGAAGTACGGCTTTAACATGACAGACGATGGCATGGTCGGTCAGCAACTGTTTGCGGGTGAAGCGACACGCTTAGCCTATGCCAGCGCAGAAGCTCAGGAAGGGCGCGATGCTTTCCTCGAAAAACGCGATCAGGACTTTTCAGCGTTTCCATGGCATTACTAATCGAAGCTGATTGTCATATAAAGCCCTCATTTGAGGGCTTTATATTTTTTAGCGCTTATAGATAGAAAAAACCGTTTAAACTAATCTCAAAATACGGGTTTAAATTTTAATGAGAATTGTTATCATCTAACTGTTCCCAATTGGGGCTTACATTAGAGGATAAGATCATGACCAAGACATTTACTTTTGCCGTATTACATTTCAGCGTCGCCTTCACTGTTACCTATTTATTAACCGGTAGTGTTTTGGTCGGTGGTGCAGTTGCCTTAGTTGAACCCGCAATAAACACGGTAGTGTTTTATTTCCACGATAAAGTGTGGAAGCGTTTCGAAGAAAAAAAGCAAAACGCACTTAATGCTATAACGGCTTAACACACTTAGCCACCAGCATATACTCTAATAAAGCCCCAATAAAAAACCGCCATTCAGGCGGTTTTTTATGACTTCCGATTTATTCCACCGTCACCGATTTAGCGAGGTTTCGCGGTTGATCCACATCCGTGCCCTTAATTAAGGCAACGTGATACGACAGCAACTGTAATGGGATAGTGTAAATCAGCGGTGCCATAAAGATATCGCAGTGTGGAACTGGGATAACCTTCATGGTCTCGTCAGATTCAAACTCGGCATCAACATCGGCAAAGACATACATTAAACCACCACGGGCACGCACTTCTTCAACGTTAGATTTCAGCTTTTCTAATAGTTCGTTGTTTGGCGCGACTACGATGACGGGCATGTCGGCATCAATCAACGCCAGTGGACCATGTTTCAGCTCGCCAGAGGCATACGCCTCAGCATGGATATAAGAGATCTCTTTAAGTTTCAGCGCACCTTCCATCGCAATCGGATACTGATCGCCACGGCCAAGGAATAGGGCATGGTGTTTGTCGGCAAAATCTTCCGCCAATTCAGCAATCGCATCATCTAAGCTCAATGCTTGTTCCACTTTGGCAGGCATAGACTGTAGGCTTTGAGTGATCTCCGCCTGCATTTGCTCCGACATGCCATTATGGCGACCGATCACCGCCGTCAGCATTAACAAACCAGCCAGCTGCACAGTAAAGGCTTTGGTAGAGGCCACACCAATCTCAGCGCCTGCTTTCATCATGTATGCCATATCAGACTCACGGACTAAGGAAGAGCCAGGAGCGTTACAGATAGTTAGCGTCGCCTTGTAACCCATCTCTTTGGCTAGGCGCATCGCCGCCAGCGTATCGGCGGTTTCGCCGGATTGAGAAATGGTCACCAACAGGCTGTTAGGAAACAAATGCGACTTGCGATAGCGGAACTCAGAGGCGATTTCGACATTACAAGAAACGCCAGCCCAATCCTCTAACCAGTAACGCGCCGCCATACCTGCATGGTAGCTAGTACCACAGGCAATGATTTGTACGTGTTTGATATCTTTTAAAAACTCTGCGGCATTATCACCAAAAGCCGTGTCGAGCACTTGCTTGTTAGCGATGCGACCTTCGATAGTGCGCGTCAGTGCCAATGGCTGCTCATAAATCTCTTTGAGCATATAGTGGCGATATTCACCTTTGTCACCGGCATCATGGGTGATTTCTGATTCTTTAACTTCGCGCTCAACTGTATTGCCATGCACATCGAAAATGCTCACGGTGCGACGAGTCACTTCAGCCACGTCACCTTCTTCTAAAAACGCGAAAGAACGGGTCACAGGCAACAGCGCCAATTGATCAGACGCAACGAAGTTTTCACCTAAACCAAAACCAATCACTAATGGACTACCAGAACGCGCGACGACCATACGCTCGCTATCGCGGCGGTCGATAACCACTGTGCCATAAGCGCCTTCAAGTTGTTTAACCGTGGCTTGCACTGCAGCAAGTAAGGTGTCGTGCGTTTTTAATTCGTGATGAACTAAGTGGCAAATCACTTCGGTGTCGGTATCAGAGCTGAAGTGATAGCCCAGCTCTTTTAGCATTTCGCGCAGTTTATGATGGTTTTCGATAATGCCATTGTGCACCACGGCAATATCGCCTTCAGATAAATGTGGGTGAGCATTGCGCTCGCTCGGCTCACCATGGGTAGCCCAACGAGTATGTGCAATACCAGTACCGCCCGCTAACGGGTCGGTTTCGAGTGCGGCAGAAAGCTCCTGCACTTTACCCACACGACGAGTGCGATTAAGTTCGCCATTGTGGATAACGGCAACACCAGCGGAGTCATATCCACGATATTCTAAACGACGTAAACCTTCGACCAGAATTTCGGCCACATCCCTTTGCGCCACGGCGCCAACGATTCCGCACATAGTTTTTACCTATAAAATGAAAAATAAAAATGAAGTTGTTTGAGACATTTACTTTGGTTTATCACGGGCAAATGTCTAAGGCGAGTAGGGCGCTAAGATGACTTTCACGCCTTGCTCGGTAATTTGGTTAAGGGCGCTCTCTTCGATGCGAGCATCGGTAACTAGCACGCTGATTTGCGACCAAGGTAGTTCTAAGTTAGGGATCCGCTTACCAATTTTGTCCGAATCCACCATAACGATCACTTCGCGGGAAACCTCAGCCATCACCTTACTTAAGCCCGTTAGCTCATTAAAGGTGGTGGTGCCGCGCGCTAAATCGATACCGTCAGCACCGATAAAGAGTTGGTCGAAGTTATAGGAGCGTAATACTTGCTCGGCCACTTGCCCTTGGAACGACTCGGAATGCGGATCCCAGGTACCGCCAGTCATCAACAGGGTGGGCTCATTTTCAAGTTCATGAATCGCATTGGCCAAATGCAGGGCATTGGTCATAACCACCAGCCCACGCTTGTGATTCAGCTCGGCGATCAGGCCTGAAGTGGTGGTGCCACTGTCGATAATGATGCGATTGTGATCTTTGATCAGCTGCGCCGCAGCTTTAGCAATAGATAACTTATTAGGGGCAATCTTGGCAGAAAACTGTTGTGTCACTTCATCGGGAATAGCCACAGCACCACCGTAGCGGCGCAGCAATAGTCCGGTTTTTTCAAGTTCTGCCAAGTCTTTACGAATAGTCACTTCTGAGGTTTCGAAACGTAATGACAACTCATCGACACTCACTTCACCCTGTTCATTCAGAATGCTGATAATACTGTGACGTCGTTGCTGTGTGTTTCGTTTATTCATAAAACCTTTCAATTAACTTTCGATTCGAAAGTTACATTATAGAGAAACGAAACATTTTTGCTAGTATTCGAAAGGTGTTTTTGGAATGAAAGTGATGAAATAGTGGAGTTTGTAAAATTAACCTAATGAAAAGAAATAAAAAAGCAGTTCACCTATCGATGAACTGCTTTAAGGGATCTAAAACTTAAGCGTAGAAAGTAAAGTTAGAACTTAGCTTCAAGTGCCACGCTGAAGTTACGGTCTTGGCCTAGAGTCACCATATTGTATTGTCCGCCATCAATATAATCGCTATCAAACAGGTTTCTCACGTTCGCGCGGATGCTTACATCTTTACCCATAATATCCATAGTGTACGCAGCACCGATATCGAAGCGGACATAACCGTCTTTACTGATAGTGTTATCTACGTTTGCAAAACGCTCGCCAACATAGATAGCACCGAAGTTCATTGCAAAGTTATCGGTTACTTCATAACGAGTCCAGATATTGGCCGACCATTCAGGGGCATCGATAGGCGTTTTACCTTCGCGCTCATCACCCGTTTGATACTCAGCATCGAGGTACATCATAGATGAAGTCACAAACCAGCTATCGCCTAGCTTACCTTGGGCACCCACTTCAAAGCCGCGGTGCTTTTGCTCTCCGCCTTGGGTGGTGATTGAAGTGTATTTTCCATCCTCACTTCGTGGGTCACTTGCTGTCAGCACCTCATTTATAGAGATATTCTCCAGTGTGACATCAAATACCGCAGCCGTTAATAACAAGCTATCGTCAAACAGTTCCCACTTAGTCCCTACTTCATATTGAATGCCATATTCTGGTTTAAGGTTAGTGTCATGATTAACATTTAGAGGGTCGGTAATACCACCTTGCGGTGTAAAGCTCTTAGAGTAGTTAACATATATGCTGCCATTGGTCATTGGTGAGTAGATCACCCCAAATTTAGGCGATACGGCATAGCTGTTTTCACCAAAACCATCTTTTTTCTGTTCGTCATAACGAACCCCTGCGAGCAATTTCCATTGTTCATTGATGGTCATTAAATCTTGCAGATAGAAACCATAGTATTTGTATTCATTTGGAGTGCCTTTCTTACCTGTATGGTAATCAAGATCCGGCTGAATCACCGGCTGACCAGGAATAACGGTTTGAGCTGCGCCACGGGCGATTTGTTGCTGGTAGAAGTAATCGAGATAGTTAGCGCCGATCAGCAACTGATGCTCCATACCCGCCAATGCAAACTCACCCGTAAAATCGACATAAGCGGTTTTATGTTGCCAATCATCGTAACGATCGAATGGCCTAATGCTGTATCCCGAGGTGAATGGATCTTCATTATATTGCGGCGCAGAATCAAAACGCTGGCGATTAA
This sequence comes from Shewanella sp. BC20, assembly GCF_003129585.1. NCBI lineage: Bacteria > Pseudomonadati > Pseudomonadota > Gammaproteobacteria > Alteromonadales > Shewanellaceae > Shewanella > Shewanella sp. BC20. The sequence continues at coordinate 8,027 of NZ_NHRI01000023.1, forward strand.
ACTGTTGATCGTTATAACCCAGTTTAACTTTCCAATCGTCATTCATATGCCAAGTTAAATCGGCACCTAAGTTTGAAACCGTGTTATCGGTAAAGGCCCAAGGCGCATCCCAGATGGTTTTACGCTGGCCGACAACATTGCCTTGCTTATCTAACCAACCGCCGGCATCGATACCGGTTTTATCTTGGGTATGGTCGTATTTCAACGACAATAACAGATCATCACTGATATCAAATTCTAGGTTCAAATAACCTAACCAACGATCACGCTCTTGGTTTTCATCGGTCGTTGAATATTCACGCCAGTATTTAGTGTCTTGTTTGACGAACACACCGCGGTAACGAATGCTTTGAGCCTCGTTTAAGCTGCCACCCGCATCTAACTGTGCGCGGGTAGAGCCGTAACCGTCGGTATCAAAACCTAAATTGAGCATAGAATCATAGGTGGGCTTCTTGGTGACCATATTCACCAAACCGCCAGGTCCAGATTGGCCATACAACATACTCGAAGGACCTTTCAGCACTTCGACTTGTTGTAAGGTTTCGATAGGTTGGACGTAGTGGGACCATTGCTGGTGGCCGTTGATCAGATAACCGTTGCCCGAATCTAATTCAAAACCACGAATACTGAAGACTTGGCGGTTCCAACGGGTTGTTCCCGCTGTCACACTTGAATCGTTTACTAAGACTTCCGCAAGGTTAGTCGCTAATTGCTCATCGGTGACAAAGTCGGGGATCACATTCACAGATTGTGGTGTATCCATTAAATCGATATCACCACGCATAGCACCGGATGCGCTGCCGACTTTATAGTCGTTAAACGTACGGCCAGTCACATTAATGCGCTCAATGTTTGCATCGTTTGGCGCTTCGGCCATAACAGGCATCGCCATTAATGCAGACCCTACGGCCAAACCTACAACTGAATATTTAAATACCATTGCCAACACCTCAAGTAGACCTTTCGTCTTAGAATTGCAGGCAATATAAATAAGAATTGTTTTTATTTAATCATCTTTACACGAATTTACAATTCAGCGTGATTTAGATCAACTTTGAATAAAAACAATGGATTAGCCTTAACACTTCATTATTAACTCAACATTAATTTGGCTAATTTTTATTTAGTGAGGATTTTTAGCTTTGACAAAAAAGACATAAAGCGGCAATAAGCCGCTTTATGTTTGCTGAGAATAGAGCCGTTATTTCTTAATCTTTACCGGACGTTGCCAGCCAGTCAGATGTTTTTGCTTAACACGGGTGATCACCAGCTCATCCTCACCCACGTCACGGGTAATTGTTGACCCTGCACCCAGCGTCGCGCCTTTACCAATGGTCACAGGCGCCACCAGCTGAGTATCACTTCCCACAAACACATTATCTTCAATCACGGTTAGGTGTTTATTGGCACCATCGTAATTACAGGTAATAGTGCCCGCACCAATATTCACGCCCGCACCGATTTGCGCATCGCCTAAATAGGCTAAGTGACCCGCCTTAGAACCCACACCTAAAACGGCTTTTTTCATCTCAACGAAGTTACCGATATGGGCATCCTGCATTAACTCAGCACCTGGGCGTAAACGGGCAAAAGGCCCGGCACTGGCGGCAACGCCTAGCTTAGCGCCTTCGATAATAGAGTAAGGTTTGATCTCGGCATTATCGGCAATTTCACAATCGATAAGAATTGCGCCAGCGCCGATGCTAACGTTATTACCAATCACCACTTTGCCTTCGAAAACTACGTTCACATCGACCATTACATCCATACCGACCGTCACTTCACCACGGATATCGATACGGCTTGGGTCACGTAGGTTTGCGCCAGCAATCATCAGCTTTTCGGCTTCGCGGGCCTGATAGGCGCGCTCAAGTTGTGCAAGTTGCACGCGGTTATTAGCGCCTTCCACTTCGATAGCAGACTGTGGCTGAGCGGTATTAATTTCAACCCCATCGGCGTGGGCCATGGCGATAATATCAGTGAGATAGTATTCACCCTGAGCATTGTTATTCGATAAACGGCCAAGCCAGGTTTTTAATGCCTTGCCCGGCACAGCCATAATGCCTGTGTTGATTTCATTGATGGCTAACTGCTCAGCATTGGCATCCTTTTGCTCGACGATACCGACAACCTTGCCTTGCTCGCGCACGATACGGCCATAGCCGGTTGGATTGGTTAGATTGACGGTTAAAATCGCCACGCCATTATCGGGACGCGCAGCAAGTAATGCTTCGAGGGTTGAGGCTTGGATTAATGGCACATCACCGTAGAGGATCAGCACAGTGTCATTATCATCGATATTGGGAATCGCTTGAGCGACCGCATGGCCAGTGCCTAACTGCTCAGCTTGCAACATCCAATTGAGTTGCTGCTCACCCAAAGCCGATTTTAATTTGTCGGCGCCATAGCCGTACACCAATTGAATGGCATCGCTGCCGATACTGTGGGCGGTATCGATAACATGCTGCACCATGCTCTTGTGGGCGATAGGATGTAATACCTTGGGAAGATCCGAGCGCATGCGAGTTCCTTTTCCTGCCGCTAAGATCACTACATTTAATGCCATTGCCATATCCTTGATTAACATCCCAAAGGGATAAACTGAGCTCGATTTAATGGCGCAATTTTAACGGAAAGGCACTGCAAAGCGAAAGGCAGATATCAAAACGCAGCGAAAAAACCAACAAAAAAGGCGGGTATCTTTCGATAACCGCCTTTTATCACAAACAATAACCTTTATCTGGCAATGTTTTTCTTGATGGTTTCAACAACACGTAATTGAGCCATTGCTTTCGCTAACTCAACCATAGCGGCGTCATAATTGAAGTCCGCACCCGCAGTCGCCATATGGGCTTCTGCACGACGCTTGGCTTCTAATGCTGCCTGCTCATCAATATCTTTGGCACGCATAACCACATCAGCCAACACAGAAACAGAAGAAGGTTGTACTTCCAGTAAACCACCAGAAAGATAAAACACTTCTTCGCTGCCGTCTTGTTTGACGATGCGCGCCATGCCAGGTTTGATATAGCTTAACAGTGGAGCGTGGCCATGCATGATGCCCAACTCACCTTCAGAACCGGTCACTTGTAGGCTAGCTACGCGACCTGAGAAGATGCTGCTCTCTGCGCTTACTATATCAAGCTGTACTGTCATGGCTGCCATCCCGTTCTCCTTAAAAAACTAAGTATGACTACTTAGTTATTTCTTTTTGTTAGCTTTCTCGACAGCTTCGTCGATAGAACCAACCATGTAGAACGCTTGTTCTGGAATGTGGTCGAACTCGCCACTCAGAATTCCCTTGAAGCCACGGATAGTGTCTTTCAGAGATACGTACTTACCAGGAGAACCAGTAAAGACTTCTGCTACGTGGAAAGGCTGAGACAAGAAACGCTCAATCTTACGAGCACGGGAAACGGTCATCTTATCTTCATCTGACAGTTCGTCCATACCGAGAATCGCAATAATGTCTTTCAGCTCTTTGTAGCGTTGCAGAACAGTTTGTACACCGTTAGCTACGTCATAGTGCTCTTGACCAACCACTAATGGATCTAATTGACGAGAAGTCGAATCCAGTGGGTCAACCGCTGGGTAAATACCCAGAGAAGCGATTTGACGTGACAATACAACAGTCGCATCTAAGTGAGCGAAGGTTGTTGCTGGTGACGGGTCAGTCAAGTCGTCCGCTGGTACGTATACCGCTTGTACAGAGGTAATAGAACCAGTCTTAGTTGAAGTAATACGCTCTTGCAGAACGCCCATTTCTTCAGCCAGAGTGGGTTGGTAACCTACTGCAGAAGGCATACGACCTAACAGTGCTGATACTTCAGTACCGGCTAGGGTGTAACGGTAGATGTTGTCAACGAACAACAGAACGTCACGACCTTCGTCACGGAATTTTTCAGCCATAGTCAGACCGGTCAGTGCTACACGCAGACGGTTTCCTGGTGGCTCGTTCATTTGACCATAAACCATGGCTACTTTGTCGAGAACGCCAGAATCCTTCATCTCGTAGTAGAAGTCGTTACCCTCACGAGTACGCTCACCTACACCGGCGAATACAGAAAGACCTGAGTGAGCTTTAGCGATGTTGTTAATCAGTTCCATCATGTTAACTGTCTTACCAACACCCGCACCACCGAACAGACCTACTTTACCACCCTTAGCGAATGGACATACAAGGTCGATAACCTTGATACCAGTCTCTAACAGTTCAGTCGTGTTTGATTGCTCTTCGTATGAAGGAGCGCTGCGGTGAATCACATAACGTTCTTCTTCGCCAATTGCGCCAGCTTCATCAATAGGGTCGCCTAATACGTTCATGATACGGCCAAGCGTGGCAGTACCAACTGGAACAGAAATAGGTGAACCTGAGTTTACTACCTCAAGACCACGACGCAGACCATCAGAAGTACCCATAGCGATGGTACGAACTACACCACCACCTAGTTGTTGCTGAACTTCCAGCACCAAACCATTACAGGAGCCTTCACCTGTGATCTTCAGAGCGTCATATACCTGAGGTACGGCATCTTGTGGAAACTCTACGTCCACAACCGCGCCAATCACTTGGACAACAGTACCTGTGCTCATGATTAATCCTCTAAAACTTGTATTCGTTACCTAACCTAAACCGCAGAGGCACCAGAAACAATTTCCGACAGTTCCTGCGTAATCGCAGCCTGACGAGCCTTGTTATAGACCAATTGCAAATCGTCAATCAGTGTACCCGCGTTGTCTGTTGCCGCCTTCATCGCCACCATACGGGCAGCCTGTTCAGAAGCAATGTTTTCAACAACACCTTGGTAAACCTGAGATTCTACATAACGAACCAATAAGGTATCCAAAAGGGCTTTTGGATCTGGCTCGTAGATGTAGTCCCAACGATGAGCAACCTCATCATCTTCCGATTTAGGCAAAGGTAGCAGCTGCTCGATCACAGGAGTCTGCGTCATAGTGTTTACAAACTTGTTGAACACTACGTACAGACGATCCAGTTTGCCTTCGTTGTAAGCATCTAGCATTACACGTACTGTCCCGATCAGGTCTGCGAGCTTTGGCGCATCGCCTAAACCTGAAGCATGGGCAGATACTTGACCGCCAAAGCTTTTGAAAAACTGAACACTACGAGCACCAATTGGGCAAAATTCAAATTCTGCACCTTGCTCTTTCCAGCTTTTCACGTCTGAAACAACCTTTTTAAAGAGGTTGACGTTCAGACCACCACAAAGGCCACGGTCGGTTGCTACAACAATGTAACCAACCCGCTTGGCCTCTCTCACCTCTAAGTAGGGGTGTTTATACTCGAGAGAACCTTGCGCTACGTGACCGATCACCTTACGCATGCTTTCCGCGTATGGACGGCTTGCAGCCATGCGTTCCTGCGCTCTGCGCATTTTGCTGGCTGCCACCATTTCCATGGCGGACGTGATCTTCTGAGTGTTTTTCACACTCGCGATCTTGGTTTTAATCTCTTTAGCGCCGGCCATCTCTACTCTCCAATCTGGACCTGAGGTGCCTTAAGACACCTCTATCATTGTTACCAGGTTTGGGTTGCTACGAACTTGTCGAGGCCAGCTTTTAATTCAGCTTCGATATCGGCGTTATAATCGCCAGTCTCGTTGATAAGCTTGATTAAAGCAGCATGCTCGCTGTTCATGTACGAGAGCAGAGCGGCTTCGAAATCACCAACTTTTTTCAGCTCAACGCCCTTCAGGTAACCTTTTTCAGCTGCGAAAATTGACACAGCTTGAGCGGCTACGCTCATAGGAGCATATTGTTTTTGCTTCATCAGTTCGGTAACACGCACACCATGCTCAAGTTGAGCACGAGTTGCATCGTCTAAGTCAGATGCAAACTGTGAGAACGCAGCAAGTTCACGATACTGTGCTAGAGCGGTACGGATACCACCAGACAGTTTCTTGATGATCTTAGTCTGAGCCGCACCACCAACACGAGAAACAGAAATACCTGGGTTAACCGCTGGACGTAAGCCAGAGTTAAACAGATCGGTCTCAAGGAAGATCTGACCGTCAGTAATAGAAATTACGTTGGTCGGTACGAATGCAGATACGTCACCCGCCTGAGTTTCAATAATAGGCAGCGCGGTTAAAGAACCGGTTTGACCTGTTACAGCACCCTTAGTGAACTTCTCTACATATTCTTCGTTTACGCGTGAAGCACGCTCTAATAAACGAGAGTGTAGATAGAATACGTCACCAGGATAAGCTTCACGGCCTGGTGGACGCTTCAGCAGTAACGAGATCTGACGGTAAGCAACAGCTTGCTTAGACAGGTCATCGTATACGATCAGAGCATCTTCACCGCGGTCGCGGAAGTATTCACCCATAGCACAACCAGAGTATGGTGCTAAGTATTGCAGTGCTGCAGCTTCAGAAGCTGTTGCTACTACAACGATAGTGTTAGCTAATGCACCGTGCTCTTCTAGCTTGCGTACTACGTTAGCGATTGTAGAAGCCTTTTGGCCTACAGCTACGTACACACATTTGATGCCAGAATCGCGCTGGTTGATGATTGCGTCGATCGCCATCGCTGTTTTACCAGTTTGACGGTCGCCAATGATCAATTCACGTTGACCACGACCGATTGGGATCATAGCGTCAACGGCTTTATAACCAGTTTGAACTGGTTGATCTACTGACTTACGCTCGATAACACCTGGTGCGATCACTTCAACAGGAGAGAAACCATCGTTATCGATAGCGCCTTTTCCGTCAATTGGCTCACCTAGAGTGTTAACTACACGGCCTAACAGGCCGCGACCGACTGGAACTTCCAGAATACGGCCAGTAGTTTTAACTTTTACGCCCTCTGCTAAATCAGCATAAGGACCCATTACTACGGCACCGACAGAATCACGTTCAAGGTTCAACGCGATTGCAAAACGGCTACCAGGCAGTTCGATCATTTCACCTTGCATCACATCGGCTAGGCCGTGGATGCGGATAATGCCGTCACTTACCGCAACGATAGTACCTTCGTTACGAGATTCGCTAACGACTTCGAACTGCTCGATCCGCTGCTTAATCAGATCGCTGATTTCAGTGGAATTCAGTTGCATGCTCAAACTCCCAATTACGACTGCAGCTTTTCAGACAGACGCGATAACTTACCGCGGACAGAGCCATCAATGACTAAGTCACCTGCCTTAATAATTACACCGGCGATGAGCGCGGCGTCAGTGCTGCAATTCAGCTTAACTTTGCGTGCGAGACGTTTCTCTAAAGAATTACTGATCTGCTGCTGTTGTTCAGAGCTGAGCTCAGCTGCAGAAACCACATCGGCTTCCACTTCTTTTGCCCACTCATTACGGTATTGAGCAAAAAGCTCAGATACAGCAGGTAGTACCTTTAAGCGACCGTTTTCAGCCATTACCTTTATCAAGTTCTGACCTTGCTCATTGATTTGCTCACCACAAACACTAATGAAGAGTGCGGCAAGTTTAGTACTGGCTAAAGAGCCAGTTAGCAGTGGCTGCATGGTTTCGTTTTCACTAACCAGTGCGGCAAACGTGAGCATTTCTGCCCAGGTATCCACTGCATTGTGTTCAACAGCAATGTCAAAAGCTGCCTTTGCGTAAGGGCGAGCGATGGTGGTTAATTCAGCCATAACTCAAACTCCCTTATCAAATTTCAGCGACTAGTTTATTAACTATGTCACTGTGGGCGGCTGGATCAATAGAACGCTCAAGGATCTTCTCAGCACCCATGATGGCAAGAGTAGCAACCTGCTTACGCAGATCCTCTTTCACGCGATTACGTTCAGCTTCAATTTCTGCTTTACCCTGAGCGATGATTTTTGCACGCTCAGCGTCTGCTTCGGCTTTAGCTTCTTCAACTATTTGAGCTTTACGCTTGTTAGCTTGCTCAATAATTTCGTTAGCAGTCACCTTGGCTTCTTTTAGTTGGTCAGTCGCTTTCGCTTGAGCCAACTCTAGGTCTTTTACCGCACGATCAGCATCAGCTAGACCGTCAGCAATCCTTTTTTGGCGCGCTTCGATGGCATTCATCAAAGGGGGCCATACAAACTTCATGCAGAACCACACGAAGATGATAAAGGCGACCGTCTGACCGATTAGGGTAGCGTTGAAATTCACAACAGCCTCCTATTTAGAGTTAAGACAGAAGCGTTTTCTTACAGCATTGCACCCAGTGGGTTGGTGAACAGCATGAATAATGCGATACCAACACCGATCATTGTTACGGCGTCTAACAGACCCGCTACGATGAACATTTTAACTTGCAGCATAGGAGCCATTTCTGGTTGACGCGCAGCGCCTTCCAGGAACTTGCCACCTAATAAGCCGAAACCGATTGCAGTACCAAGAGCACCCATACCAATCAGCAGAGCAACAGCGATAGCTGTCATGCCTAAAATCGTTTCCATCTGTATCTCCAGTATCTAAAATCTAAATCTAATTAGTTGATGATTTAGTTTAAAATTTCTTCAGCAATCCTTAATGATCTTCATGCGCCATGCTTAAGTAAACAATGGTCAACATCATGAAGATAAACGCCTGCAGCGTGATAACCAAAATGTGGAAAATTAACCAACCTAGTTGCAGAGTCACACCCAGGGAAGATAATAACAAGTTGGTACCATACATCAGCGCAATAAGGATGAAGATCAACTCACCTGCGTACAAGTTACCGAATAGACGCAATGCCAATGAAATTGGCTTAGCAACTAAAGTAACAGTCTCTAATAGGAGGTTGACGGGTATCATTGCCTTATGGTTAAAGGGCTGTAGCGTCAGTTCTTTAACAAAACCAGACACGCCTTTGACCTTAATGCTGTAGTAAATAATCAGCACAAACACACCGATAGCTAAGCTGAAGGTGATGTTTACGTCAGTTGTCGGAACCACTTTCAAGTATGGAACGCCCGCTAAACTTGCTAACCAAGGCAGCCAGTCAACAGGAAGCATATCCATGAAGTTCATCATGAATACCCATACAAAAATGGTCAGAGCTAAAGGCGCGATCAGGGCATTGCGGCCATGAAAACTTTCTTTCACGCTGTTATCAACGAACTCAACGATCATCTCGATAAAGCATTGCAGCTTACCGGGAACCCCTGAAGTCGCTTTTTTACCAACACTACGGAAAATCCACAGGAACAGAACACCAAGACCAACCGAAAAGAACAACGAATCAATGTGCCATGTCCAGAAACCTTCACCAACATGTAAGTTGGTAAGGTGATGCTGGATATAGCCCTGCGGTGTTAACGCTTCACCAGGTGCAGCCATGATTCATCCCACTTAACTTTGCTTGAAGTATAAAGGAGCTGTCCAATGCACTATTAACGTCAGCACATAACAAACAAAAAGCGGCATAAATGCCACCTCAAGCTTGCTAAACACCAATGAAAACATTGCGATGGTTAACAGCAACTTTACCGCTTCCCCCCAGTAAAAAGTTTTAATCACTTTTGCTGCTGAACTTGCTCCCGTATGAGAGAAAGCGAGGGTTGCGAATACAAAATTAGGGAGCACAGCAATTGAACCACCTGCTAACGCAGAATAGCCAAACTGAACTCCCCACACGACGAAAAAGAGAATTGAAGCACCCCCAGCCACCGCCGCCTGCATCATCACCAATTTATAGGCTGACCACCGGCCACGACGCGCTAAAACCTTACTCAACTCATCCTCTCCGCATTCATACTTTTTGTTTCGATGACCGGATGACAAATATCCGTATTTTTGTCGATGCACAAAAAGCTTGCGAAAGTATACCTTTTCACGCCTTCATTGCAACTTTGAGATAAGGAAAAACAGCACTTTTAACGTGATATAGCGCCAAAACAGTCAAAATCCAAAATTAACATATGTCACAAATTTACATTAAAAACTGTTAATCTACAGACATTAACGAATTTTGCTAAGAATTCCGTCTAATTCAGCCAGATTCTGATAGTTAATTACAATTTTACCCTTACCCTTACTGCTATGAGCGATCGAAACCTTAGCACCTAATCTTTCAATTAACTGTTGCTCTAAACGACAAACATCTTGATCTTTAGTCGTAGTTTCGACGGGTTTGGGCGGATTTAAGGTTTGATTAATCAATCGTTCAGTTTCCCGAACGGTTAATTCCTTGGCAGCCACTAATCTCGCCAGATTTGTTTGTTCTTCACCCTCAATTGCGAGCAAAGCGCGTGCATGGCCCATATCAATGTCGCCATACTCGAGTAAACGCTTAACCGGTTCATTTAACCCGTTTAACCGTAACAAGTTAGATACACTCGCGCGAGATTTTCCCACAACATCGGCAACCTGTTGGTGAGTCAGCTCAAATTCTTGCATCAAACGTTGTAATGCAATGGCTTCTTCCATGGCATTTAAGTCTTCACGTTGAATGTTTTCAATCAACGCAATAGCAACCGCCGCTTCATCGGGAACTGGTTTAACGATACAAGGGATTTTTTCGACACCCGCCAATTGGGACGCGCGCCAACGGCGCTCACCGGCGATGATTTCATACTGGCTATCGCTAACAGGACGCACCACAATCGGCTGAATAATGCCTTGATTGCGGATGGAATGGGCGAGTTCTTCTAACGCCTCGGGAGACATGTCCTTACGAGGTTGGTATTTACCCGGTTGTAGTAGGTCGAGATCCAGATGAATAAGTTCTTCTTTTTTATCGACAACAACCACTTCTTCCGTGTGTTTTTTACTCGCGGCGTGGCTGTTACTCAGTAAAGCATCTAAGCCTTTACCTAACCCTCTTTTCTTTAACGTCATGGTTATCCTTTACGCTCGCTTAGCCTGAGTTTTCTGTTCGGAACGGCGGATCATCTCACCCGCTAACGCCAAATATGCCTTAGCCCCCGCACTCGATTTGTCGTAGTACATGGCGGGTGCACCAAAGCTCGGCGCCTCAGCCAAACGCACATTACGTGGGATCACAGTGCGATAAACCTTATCACCGAAATGCTGTTTTAACTGATCGGACACATCATTTGACAGGCGATTACGCGGGTCATACATGGTCCGCAAAATCCCTTCAATCCCCAAACCAGGATTCACCACCGCCGCTAATTTGGTGATGGTATCAATCAAGGCGGTTAAACCTTCCAGTGCAAAATACTCACACTGCATTGGCACCAGCACGGAATCCGCCGCCGACATGGCATTAACCGTCAACATGTTGAGCGAAGGTGGGCAATCGATAAAGATATAATCGTATTGATCTTTTATCGGTGCGAGCGCATTACGTAACCGCACTTCACGGGCAAAGAACTCCATGAGTTTAATTTCTGCCGCGGTCACATCGCCGTTACTGGCAATCAGATCGTATTTCCCCGTGGTGTCTTTGACCACGATCTCATCGAAGGGCTTTTCTTCAACCAGCAGTTCGTAAGCCGTGTTTTCGACTTCGTATTTATCGACACCGCTGCCCATGGTGGCATTGCCCTGAGGATCGAGATCGATCAGCAGCACTTTACGCTTAGTCGCGGCTAAAGAGGCGGCTAAGTTGACACAAGTTGTTGTTTTCCCTACGCCACCTTTCTGGTTGGCCACGGCAATTACTTTACCCACAATGTCACCCTGTATGTAAATTCTGGTTTATTGCCTACTTAAAAATCCATGCGAAATGAGGAGCTTTAAGCCTGTTATTCTTTGATTATTTTGAGTAAATGTCTTTGCTCATCGAGTCTAGGCACTTGGAGTTCGATGGTTTCGGTCACCACAAATCCAGCGGGGATTTGTTGCATCTCTTCATCACTCAGTTGTCCCTTGAGCGCATAAAATTGTCCATGCTCGGCAGGCAAGTGATGGCACCATGTCAACATATCATGGATTGAGGCAAAGGCGCGGCTGAGCACTCCATCGAATTTTTGCTCGGGTTGATAGGCCTCGACTCGGCTCTCTATCGAACTAATATTGTGGATCCCGAGTTCAAAGGCCACTTGCTTTTGAAAACGGATACGCTTGCCTAAGCTATCGAGCAGCACAAAGGTTTTATCTGGATTCATAATCGCTAAAGGAATGCCGGGAAGCCCAGGACCAGTACCCACATCGATAAAGCGCTCGCCCTGCAAATGGGGCGACACCACTAAGCTGTCCATAATATGGCGGACAAGCATCGCCTCAGGATCTCTGACCGAGGTTAAGTTATAGGCTTTATTCCATTTGTTGAGCATGCCAACAAAATCAAGCAGTTGTTTTTTCTGCTCAGCAGTGGCGTGCAGATTAATTTCGGCTAAATAGGCCTCTAACTGGGCAGATAACACTGAACAACCTCAATAAAGATACGATTATAAACTCGCTGGCTATTATGAAGCCCTGAAACGTCGAAGGGAAGCCTGAATGCTTCCCTTCTGCGACCAAACTGGCGATTAAGCTAGCTTTTACGCGCTCTTGCGTAATAAACCGCGTTTTTTCAGATGCACCAGCAGAATTGAAATCGCCGCCGGAGTGATACCTGAAATACGCGATGCTTGGCCAATGGTTTCGGGCTTATGGCTATTTAACTTAGCAATAACCTCATTTGAAAGCCCCGGAACCTCTTTGTAATCGAGATTCAATGGCAGACCTGTGTTCTCATTGCGTACCGCTTTGTTGATCTCTTCCTGCTGACGTTGGATATAGCCAGAGTACTTAACTTGGATCTGTACTTGCTCGGCAGCGAGTGGATCGGCAAGTCCTGGACCAAAGCCTTCAATCTGCATCAACTTGCTGTAATCCATTTCTGGACGACGCAGCAACTCTTCAAACGACGCTTCACGGGAGATAGGCGTGTTTAAATGCGGATTTAACACTGGCACCAAAGGTGAATTTGGATGGATCCATTGGCTACGTAGACGTTGCAGTTCTAACTCGATCGATTCCATTTTTTCACTGAAAGAGGCCCAGCGCGCATCATCCACCAGACCCAGTTCACGACCTTTTGCCGTTAAACGCAGATCGGCGTTGTCTTCACGCAGCAAGAGGCGGTATTCGGCGCGGCTGGTAAACATACGGTAGGGTTCTTTAGTCCCTAAGGTTGATAAATCGTCAACCAATACACCGATGTAGGCTTCATCACGGCGAGGACACCAAGCTTCTTTGCCCTGAACCTGCAAAGCAGCGTTCATCCCCGCGAGTAAACCTTGGGCACCAGCTTCTTCGTAACCCGTGGTACCGTTGATTTGGCCAGCGAAGAACAAACCATTGATAGTTTTGGTTTCTAACGAATTTTTAAGATCTCTTGGATCGAAATAATCGTACTCAATCGCATAACCTGGGCGAACAATCTCAGCATTTTCCATACCTTGGATCGAACGAACCAAATTTAACTGCACATCGAAAGGCAAGCTGGTGGAAATACCGTTAGGGTAGATCTCGTTGGTGTTTAAGCCTTCGGGTTCGATAAAGATCTGGTGCGATGATTTATCTGAAAAACGATGGATCTTGTCTTCGATAGAAGGGCAGTAACGTGGACCAATCCCCTCGATCACGCCTGAATACATAGGGCTGCGATCTAAGCCTCCACGGATAATATCGTGTGTCTTTTCATTGGTATGGGTGATCCAACAAGAAATTTGTTTCGGGTGATGGCTCACATCGCCCATAAACGACATCACAGGTAATGGCGTATCGCCTTTCTGCTCTGTCATCTGGGTAAAATCGATGGTGTTAGCGTCGATACGTGGTGGTGTACCGGTTTTTAAGCGGCCAACACGGATTGGTAACTCGCGTAAACGGTGGGCGAGTGCGATAGATGGTGGATCGCCAGCACGACCACCACTGTAGTTTTCTAAACCAATGTGAATTTTACCACTGAGGAAAGTACCCGCGGTTAAGACCACTGCAGGCGCTTCGAAGGCTAAGCCCATTTGGGTCACTACGCCGACTACGCGATCGTTCTCAACAACCAGATCATCAACGGCTTGTTGGAAAATACGTAAGTTGGCTTGGTTTTGCAGAATATTTTGGATCTTCTGACGATACAAAGCGCGATCAGCCTGAGCACGAGTCGCTCTTACTGCTGGGCCTTTGCTCGAGTTTAGGGTTCTAAATTGGATCCCTGCATAGTCGGTTGCGATCGCCATTGCACCGCCTAAGGCATCGATTTCTTTTACCAGATGACCTTTGCCAATACCGCCGATCGCAGGGTTACATGACATTTGGCCTAAAGTATCAAGATTATGCGTCAGCAATAATGTCTTAGAGCCCATTCTTGCTGCAGCCAATGCGGCTTCAGTTCCGGCATGACCACCACCTACAACAATAACATCAAACCGTTCATGAAAATGCATGACCCTACCTTTAGTAACTTAAGAGACCCAACGTGAGCCGATCATTTTAGCATTTGCTTTGAATGAGGTGAATGATCATTTTTAGAAAATGGATCCATAGGATCGGGACTAATAGATCTTAAGATCTTTATATAGATCTTCTTACTATGTTTACTATTAGGATCGCACTTTCCTGTGGGTAAGCTTATTTTCTTATTTATATCAAACAGTAACGAGCTTTTATTCTTGTGATCTAGCCGAGATCTACTGCCAGAAAAGGTGGGGATAGATCGGCTATTTATCCACAAGGGGGATCTTTAAGCAGATCAGGTTGTGAATAGCACAGAGGTTGATCAGATCTAAATAATAGTTTATCCACAAAAATATACATCTGAGTAGCTTTTTGTGGATAAATAAGATCTAAACTGTGGGTGGTTTGGTATGTTTTCCAAGAGAGGATCTTAAATTTGATCTTGCCATTGTGCCAACCACGCTAAAGCTGGGTCTTCTGGCACTGGATCCTGTTGTACATCGATCTGGATCTTATCCACAATGACTTTTGCACCGCTATATTCCAGCGCTTCAACTAACTTTTCTGGGCCTTGGCAAAAGGTGTCATAACTCGAATCGCCAATCGCGCATAAGGCGAACTGAACTTGGGTCAGATCCGGTGTGTTTAGCAGCAGTTCTTTACAAAATGGTTGTAAATTGTCGGGCAGATCGCCGGCACCATGGGTCGACGAAACGATGATCCAAAGGGGATATGATTGCAATTCATCCAAAGTTGGACTCAAAAAGGTATCGACTTCATGGCCTAATGGAGTGAGCTGGGCCTGCATTTCATCCGCTATATATTCACTGCTGCCGAGGGTGGTTCCGACTAATATCGCGATCTTGGTCATTGTTACTGCTCTCTGTGGTCGTTAATTTCTATCATTTTTGGGGCTTACATCTAGTTACAGTGTTTTGCTGTATAAATTTACTCACTATTGATTTGCAGTCTGCTAGTATCCTTGGCTGCAATCCTTGTTTTATACATAGGCCGTAAGGTTTTTATAACAATTATAATAGGATAACTGATGACTACTCCTGCTGATGCGCCAAAGTGGCCACGCCAAATACCCTATATTATTGCCAGTGAAGCGTGTGAGCGTTTCAGTTTTTATGGCATGCGCAACATTCTAACACCATTCTTGATGACGGCACTTTTGCTCTCTATCCCCGAAGATCTTCGTGGAGCTGTGGCCAAGGATGTGTTCCACTCGTTCGTGATTGGGGTGTATTTTTTCCCCTTACTCGGTGGTTGGATTGCAGATAGATTCTTTGGTAAGTACAACACTATTCTGTGGCTAAGCTTACTTTACTGTGTGGGCCATGCGTTCTTGGCGATTTTTGAGCACAGCGTGCAAGGCTTTTACACTGGCTTATTTTTAATTGCCTTAGGTTCGGGCGGGATTAAGCCTTTAGTTTCTTCGTTTATGGGCGATCAGTTTGATCAGAGCAACAAGTCTTTGGCGCAAAAAGCCTTCGATATGTTCTATTTTACGATCAACTTTGGTTCCTTCTTCGCATCCTTATCTATGCCATTGTTACTCAAAAACTTTGGCGCTGCAGTGGCTTTCGGGATCCCCGGTGTGTTGATGTTTATCGCCACGGTATTTTTCTGGTTGGGTCGCAAACGTTATGTGCATATGCCACCAGAACCAAAGGATCCCCATGGATTTTTACCCGTGATCCGCAGTGCCTTGCTTACTAAGGTCGAAGGCAAGGCTAATATCGGTTTAGTGTTAGCCTTAATTGGTGGTGTTTCAGCGGCTTATGCGCTGGTGAATATTCCGACGCTCGGGATTGTGGCAGGTTTATGTAGCGCTATGGTGCTGCTGATGGGATTTGTTGGCCTTGGAGCTTCATTACAGCTTGAGCGCGCGCGAGGGATTCATCCTGATGCGGCCGTGGATGGTGTACGTTCAGTGCTGCGTATTTTAGTGTTGTTCGCCTTAGTGACGCCATTTTGGTCTTTGTTCGATCAAAAGGCGTCGACCTGGATTTTGCAGGCTAACGATATGGTTAAACCTTCGTGGTTTGAACCTGCGATGATGCAGGCATTAAACCCGCTGTTAGTGATGCTGTTGATCCCATTCAATAACTTCGTTTTATATCCTGCGATTGAGCGTATGGGCGTGAAATTAACCGCGCTGCGTAAAATGGGGGCGGGGATCGCGATAACTGGCTTAAGCTGGATTGTGGTTGGGACGATTCAGTTGATGATGGACGGCGGCTCGGCGCTGTCTATCTTCTGGCAGATCTTACCCTACGCCTTACTGACCTTTGGTGAAGTATTAGTTTCGGCGACGGGTTTAGAATTTGCCTACAGCCAAGCACCTAAGGCGATGAAGGGCACTATTATGAGTTTTTGGACCTTATCGGTTACCGTCGGTAACCTTTGGGTATTGCTGGCCAATGTGAGCGTAAAAAGCCCAGCGGTGACGGAACAAATTGTTCAAACCGGTATGAGTGTGACGGCATTCCAAATGTTCTTCTTCGCGGGATTTGCGATTTTGGCAGCGGTCATCTTCGCACTCTATGCACGTTCCTATCAAATGCAGGATCATTATCGCCAAGTCTAGGTTAACCATTTAAGACAAAGCGCCTTTCAATAAAAAACGCCTTTAAATAAAAAATCAGCCCCTAAGCGAACTTAGTGGGCTGATTTTTTTATGGATAGTTTAACTAACCGCTAAAGCGAAATTATTTGCCGATACAGAATGAGCTGAAAATTTTGCCCAGTAGATCGTCAGAGGTGAAGCGGCCTGTGATTTCGGACAGGGCTAATTGCGCCATTCTCAGTTCTTCCGCTAACAGTTCACCTGCGAGGTAAATCTCTAATTGTTCTTTACCGAGTTGCAGGTGGCTTGCGGCAACATCTAATGCTTCGAGGTGACGACGACGGGCGATAAAGCCACCTTCGAGATTACTCTGATAACCCATCAAGGATTTAAGGTGTTGCTTTAATTCCTCGACGCCGAGACCTGTTTTGGCCGAGATCCGATACACGCTGTAACCTTTTTCTTCGGTCATGGCGAGGTTCTCACCGGTGAGATCGGCCTTATTGCGGACAACGGTCACGCCTAAATTGGCGGGGAGGCGATTGATAAAATCGGGCCAAATATCGTGAGGATCGACCGCATCTGTGGTGGTGCCATCGACCATAAATAACACGCGATCGGCGCTGTTGATTTCGTTCCACGCCCGCTCGATACCGATTTGTTCAACCGTATCTGTGGTGTCACGCAGGCCTGCGGTGTCGATAATATGCAGTGGCATACCATCTAAATGGATATGCTCGCGCAATACGTCGCGGGTGGTGCCAGCAATTTCAGTCACAATCGCCGACTCTTTACCCGCGAGCGCATTAAGCAGACTGGATTTTCCGGCATTGGGGCGACCGGCAATCACGACTTTCATGCCTTCACGGATAATCGAGCCTTGCTTGGCGCTGGCTTGGACGGCACTGAGTTTGTCGATAATTTTGTAGAGTGCGTTGGCAATTTTGCCATCACTTAAAAAGTCGACTTCTTCATCGGGGAAATCAATCGCGGCTTCGACGTATAAACGCAGATGGGTGACTTGATCCACCAGCTCATGGACTTCCTTCGAAAATTCACCTTGTAGTGATTGCAGCGCGCTTTTGGCGGCTTGCTCACTGGTGGCATCGATTAGATCGGCAATCGCTTCGGCCTGGGTTAAGTCCAGCTTATCGTTCATAAAGGCTTGTTCGCTAAACTCGCCTGGTTTGGCGATGCGAATGCCTTCGACTTCTAATACGCGCTTGATCAGCATATCGAGGACGATTTGACCACCGTGGCCCTGCAGCTCTAATACATCTTCACCAGTGAAGGAATTAGGGCCTTTAAAAAACAGTGCGATACCTTGATCGATCACTTGGCCTGAGGCATTTTTAAAGTCGCAGTAATCGGCGTAACGGGGTTTAGGTAAATGACCCAATACGGCCATGGCCACATCGGTTGCCTTATCACCAGAGATACGAATGATACCCACGCCGCCCCGTCCGGGCGCGGTGGCCTGTGCCACGATAGTGTCAGTTGTCACGGAAATACCCATTAATATCGATCAAATCATCTAAAGGAAAAGGCGGCTCATTAAGCCGCCTTTTTGTATATGCTGAGCCGTTAGCTCTTATCTAGCGCTTGGGCTTATTTTAAGCCTTTTTTCTCTAGACCTGCATAAATAATCTTCTGCTGGATGATGGCAACAATGTTACCCACTAACCAGTACAGTACCAGACCCGATGGGAACCACAGGAAGAATACGGTAAAGATCACTGGCATCCATTGCATCATCTTCACTTGCATTGGGTCCATGGTCGGTGCGATGGGTTGCATTTTTTGCATCACAAACATAGACGCACCCATCAGCAGCGGCAGAATGTAGTATGGATCTTGTACCGATAAGTCGTGGATCCATAACATAAATGGCGCGTGACGCAGCTCGAAGCTTTCTAACAATACCCAGTACAAGGCAATGAAGATTGGCATCTGTAGCAGGATAGGTAAACAGCCACCCATAGGGTTCACTTTTTCCTTCTTGTACAGTTCCATCATGGCTTGACCCATCTTTTGACGGTCATCGCCGAAGCGTTCTTTCAGATCCTGCAGTTTTGGCTGTAGGTTACGCATCTTCGCCATTGAGGTGTACTGCGCTTTAGTCAGCGGGAACAGTAAACCACGAACGGTTAAGGTGATCAGGATAATCGCCACACCCCAGTTACCCACAAATGATTGATAGAACATCAATAACCAGTGGATTGGGACGGCTAACCACCAAAGGAAACCGTAATCAACAACCAGGTTTAAGCTATCAGATAACGCAGATAGCGCTTTTTGATCCTTAGGACCAACATAAAACTGTGAGCTAATTTCTTGAGTCGCACCTGGTGCAATATCATATACCGCGCCACGGAAACCAATGTTAGCTAAACCGCCAGCACTTACACTCGAGAAAATGGTGTTGCTATCGGTTGCTGGTGGGATCCAAGCTGATACGAAGTAATGTTGCAGCATCGCCGCCCAACCACCGAGAGTCGGTTGATTGAGGTTGCTCTTGCTCATATCTTCAAATTTGTACTTCTCGTAACGTACATCTTGAGTCGAGAACGCGGCGCCACGGTAAGTTGGCATCATCATGCTGCTTTCAGATGGCTTGATGGTCTGTTTAATCTGACCGTACATCTGAACTTGCAATGGAGCAGCTGAGGTGTTGTTGATTTTGTAATCGATATCAACGTTAAACTTGCCACGATGGAAAACAAACACTTTTGTGTAAGTCACACCGTTATCAGCCACATAGGTCAGTGGTACTTCTAAGGTGTCTTGGCCATCGGCTAAGGTAAATTCAGTTTTGCTGGCGGCAAATGCGGCGCGACCTTTAGCACTGCTATCGATACCATCACGGCCAATCAGGCCACTCTGAGCGATATAGGTGAAATCTTTGGTTTGCTCAAGCAAAACAAATGGCTGGTCTTTACCCTGTTCCAGTTTGTGTGAAACCAGAGCTGCAAAAACGATGTCACCACCCACTGGGTTGATTTGTACATCGAGCTGATCGGTTTTAACTGTGATCAGATTTTGCGTTGCCGTTAAGGCTGCTGGGACACCTGTGTCTGCTTCTGGAACATCAGCACTGTGATTTGTGGTTGCATTCGCCACTACAGACGATTCGGTTGCAACGGGTTTTGGAGCTTTGTCTGCTTGCCACTGTTGCCACAGCAAAAAGCTGACAAACAGTAGTCCTATTAGCAATATATTGCGTTGAGATTCCATAGCCTATTTATTACACCTGTCATTTTTAGGGGGGACGGGATCACTACCGCCGGGATGCAAAGGGTGACATTTTAATATGCGTTTCAATGCAAACCAACAACCTTTCGCGGTTCCGTGCACTTTTATTGCCTCAATGGCGTAATGCGAGCATGTGGGATTGAAACGACATCGAGGCCCTAAGAGGGGGCTGATGAAGATTTGATAGCCACGAATAAACGTGGTTGCTAGCCATTGTAGCGGCGACTGAGTTTGCGCCATAGCTTTTCTATCAACTTGTTGATCTCCGCATTTTCCATTTCCATCACCCCGTTTCTGACCAGCACAACAATATCAAGGTGAGGGATGTCGTGTTGATTGAGGCGAAAACTATCTCTGATAACTCGCTTAATGCGATTACGCTGATTGGCGCGTTTTACATAGCGTTTAGCCACAGTAAGACCCAAACGCGGATGTTGTTCCGAATTAGGAATAGCAAGCAAGGTGATTTCAGCAGAAGATGCTTTGATGGGATTGGAGAATACAGATTTAAATTGCGCGGGAGTTAGCAAGCGTAACTCCCGCGTAAAGGTATAGCTAGTCAACTAGTTACCTACTTAACTTATTAAGCAGATAAACGAGCGCGACCTTTCGCACGACGACGTGCAAGCACCTTACGGCCGCCTACAGTAGCCATACGAGCGCGGAAGCCGTGAGAACGCTTGCGCTTCAGGTTGCTAGGTTGAAAAGTACGTTTACTCATGATGGCAATCCGTCTTTGTTATAAGTGAACATATCCTTATCTCTGGTGACAGAGGTAAGGGTAAAAAAGAGGCCGAATTGTAATCACTTTACTTGTCCCCGTCAACAACGAAAGTCAGTAAGTGGGTTATTTCTGCCCGTGTATCCTTTGGTCCATTTCCCGCATACACCAGAAGATGTGGATAACTCTGTGTATTGACACTACATGTAGTAGTGAAGGGGATCTATCGAGAGATCAAAGGGGCGCCATTATAGATCAATGTGGATCGCTTAATAAAGCGGGATTTGCCCTATTTGTTGAATAAAAGGATCGAATTTGATCTTTGATGATCGGGGATATCTCCATAGAATGATCTAGTTGGGGATAATTATTTTTTAAGGATAGCGATCATTGAGATCTCGCTATAGAATACACCTCTTTTTGATGATCTTTTGGGGATAACTTAGTGGCGGTTTCACTTTGGCAACAATGTATCGGAAGACTGCAAGACGAGCTTTCTGCTCAGCAGTTCAGTATGTGGATCAGACCGTTACAAGCCGAAATGGATGGAGATACTTTGGTGCTTTATGCGCCTAACCGCTTCGTGCTCGATTGGGTTAGGGATAAGTACATCAATATCATTAATCAGTTTTTTACTGAGCAAATGGGTAATGATGCACCTAAGTTACGCTTCGATATCGGTAGCCGTCCGTCAGCGAAAAAGCCTGAGCCAGCTCCAGTTGCGGCTGTGCGTGTGCCTAATCCCCAAACTAAAGCTTCAGTAGGGACTTCATTTAATACTACTGAGCCTGTTGCTAACGCTAATCATCGCAGCAATATCAATCCCACTTACCAATTCGACAACTTCGTTGAGGGTAAGTCTAACCAACTCGGTAAAGCGGCCGCACTCCAGGTTGCTGAAAATCCGGGTGGTGCCTATAACCCACTGTTCCTTTATGGTGGTACGGGTTTAGGTAAGACCCACTTATTACATGCAGTGGGTAACGGCATCATCAAAAATAATCCCAATGCGAAAGTCGTGTACATGCACTCCGAGCGTTTTGTGCAAGACATGGTGAAAGCGCTACAAAACAATGCGATCGAAGAGTTCAAACGTTATTACCGCAGTGTCGATGCCCTGTTTATCGACGATATTCAATTCTTCGCCAATAAAGACAGATCGCAGGAAGAATTTTTCCATACCTTTAACGCGCTGCTTGAAGGTAATCATCAGATCATCCTAACATCGGATCGTTATCCTAAAGAGATCGACGGTGTAGAGGACAGATTAAAATCTCGCTTTGGTTGGGGCTTAACGGTTGCGATTGAGCCGCCGGAGCTGGAAACCCGTGTGGCGATTTTGATGCGTAAAGCCCAGGAGAGCGGTATCAATCTTCCCGACGAAGTTGCCTTCTTTATTGCTAAGCGCTTACGTTCGAACGTTCGCGAGTTAGAAGGGGCGTTAAACCGCGTTATCGCCAACGCTAACTTTACTGGCCGCCCAATTACAATTGATTTTGTGCGTGAAGCCCTGCGTGACCTCTTGGCACTGCAGGAAAAATTAGTCACTATAGACAACATTCAGAAAACCGTAGCTGAATACTACAAAATCAAGATGGCTGATATGTTGTCTAAGCGTCGTTCGCGCAGTGTTGCGCGCCCTAGACAAGTGGCCATGGCGTTATCCAAAGAATTAACTAACCAGAGCTTGCCGGAAATTGGTGATGCCTTTGGTGGTCGAGATCACACCACAGTGTTACATGCCTGTCGTAAGATTGCTCAGCTACGGGAAGAGAGTCACGACATTAAAGAAGATTATGCTAACTTGATTAGAACCTTATCTTCTTAAAATCAAGGAATTTGGACACTATGAAATTTTCAATTGATAGGGACGCCCTATTAAAGCCGCTTCAATTGGTTTGTGGTGCGGTAGAAAGACGCCATAACTTGCCTATTTTGGCAAATCTCCTTGTAGAAGTTAGTGGTCACTCACTCAAAATGACAGGTACCGACCTCGAAGTTGAGTTAGTGGGACAGGCGGTCATTCATGGTGATATCGAAGAAGGTCGTACTACAGTTCCTGCTAAGAAACTGTTAGATATAGTTAAATCCTTACCCGAGCAAAGCGAGCTTAAGGTCGAGCAACAAGATAACAAATGGTTATTACGCTCTGGCCGTAGCCGTTTCTCGCTGGCAACCCTGCCCGCAGAAGAATACCCCAATGTGGAAGCCTTTCAGGCGGAAATCGAATTTACCCTTAAGCAAGGCGTGCTGAAGTCGTTGATTGATGCGACTCAGTTTTCGATGGCGAACCAAGACGTTCGTTACTATCTGAATGGTTTATTGCTCGAAACCGAAGGTAATGTGCTGCGTGCCATTGCTACCGACGGTCACCGCTTAGCCTTAAGTCACAGAACTATTGATGCGCAATTACCTGAAAAGCAAGTGATTGTGCCCCGTAAAGGCGTGATGGAAATGGCGCGTTTGTTGGAAGCCGATGATTTAGATATCGCAATTGCCATTGGTGATAATGCGATTCGTGCGACCACCAGCACCACAGTTTTTACCAGTAAATTAGTCGATGGTCGTTTCCCCGATTATCGCCGTGTGTTACCTAAGGGCGGTGATAAAATCGTTATCGCCAGCCGTAACCACTTCAAACAAGCCTTAACCCGTGCTTCTATTCTGTCGAATGAGAAGTTTCGTGGTGTACGCATTCAGTTAGAAGCGGGATTACTGAAAATCACCGCCAATAACCCAGAGCAGGAAGAAGCGGAAGAAATCATCGATGTGGATTACAACAATCAGCCACTCGAAATTGGTTTCAACGTCAGTTACTTATTGGATGTGTTAAACAACCTTAAGTCCGATGATGTGCGTATAACCTTAATCGATGGTAACTCGAGTGCTTTATTGGAAAACCACCTGGAAGAAGATTCCATGTATGTGGTTATGCCGATGCGCTTATAGTATTCCATTGCCTACTTCGTGCCATACGCCGCTTTTTAGCGGCGTATATGTCTTCAAGCCTTTATCCTTTGTTGCCTTATTTACTCGGATGGATGTGAATTGCGGTATGATGACTGTTCTGAGTCTTGGCCTAAGCCGTCGATGCGGTTTGATGAGTAACGCATGAGTCTTATCCGTCTTAATATTGATTCTTTTCGCAATATTCAATTGGCGCAGCTGAGCCCGACTGAAGGGATCAATCTAATTTACGGTCAAAATGGCAGTGGCAAAACCAGCATACTCGAGGCTATTTACTTTCTTGGGATGGGGCGTTCGTTTCGCAGCCACTTATCCCAACGGGTGATCAATAACGAACAGGATAAGTTAACCCTGTTTGCGACCTTAAATTTGCCCCGTGGCGACAGTAAAATCGGCTTGCGACGTTTCCGTAGTGGCGAAACCGAAGTCAAAATCGATGGGGAAAAGGTGAAACGGCTATCGACCTTAGCCGAAACTTTACCTATCCAAGTGATCACGCCGGAAAGCTTTTCGCTCCTGTTTGAAGGTCCTAAATCCCGTCGACAGTTTATCGATTGGGGCGCCTTTCATTCCGACCCACAGTTTTATGCGGCATGGGTGAATGTAAGACGGGTTCTAAAGCAACGAAATCAACTGCTTAGAAATAATTCTTCCTATGATCAAATCCAATATTGGGATAGGGAGTTTGTCCGTTACACCGAGCAGGTCACAGAAATACGAAACCGTTATGTAGACTCGTTAAATGAGCTACTTAAGGGTATAATCGGGGAGTTTTTACCGCAGGTAGATGTTAAGGTTTCATTTACTCGCGGCTGGGATAGCAAAACGGATTTTGCACAACTTCTCGAATCCCAATATCCCAGAGATTTGGCTACGGGTCATACCGTCAGCGGTCCCCATAAAGCTGACCTCAGACTTCGTGTAGGTAGTTTACCGGCGCAGGATGCCCTGTCCCGTGGTCAATTGAAATTATTAGTCTGTGCACTGCGTATTGCACAGGGAAAGTTGCTCAAACAACAAATAGATAAACACAGTATTTATCTTGTGGATGATCTTCCATCCGAGTTGGATGCACAGCATAGGCAGCTATTGCTTAAGCAGCTAGTGGACACTGGTGCGCAAGTGTTTGTCACTGCCATTGAGCCTGCAGCAATAGTCGATTCGTTACACACGCCTCCCAGTAGGATGTTCCATGTGGAACAGGGACGTGTAACGGTAATTGAATAACCATTGAGAGAATAATATGTCAGAGAATAGTTACGATTCTTCGAGTATTAAGGTCCTTAAGGGCCTTGATGCAGTACGTAAGAGACCTGGGATGTATATTGGTGACACCGACGACGGTACGGGTCTACATCATATGGTGTTCGAAGTAGTCGATAACTCTATCGATGAAGCCTTAGCCGGCCATTGTACTGATATCACTATTACTATCCATGTGGATGGCTCGGTCTCCGTTCGCGACGACGGCCGTGGTATTCCGGTGGCTATTCACCCGGAAGAAGGCGTGTCTGCCGCCGAGGTGATCATGACGGTACTGCACGCGGGCGGTAAGTTCGACGATAACTCTTATAAAGTGTCTGGTGGTCTGCACGGCGTGGGTGTGTCGGTAGTTAACGCGCTCTCTAAAAAGCTGCAGTTAACCATTCGCCGCGAAGGAAAAGTCCACGAACAGTTTTATACCCACGGTGTACCTGACGAGCCAATCAAAGTGATCGGCGATGCGACTAAAACTGGTACCGAAATCCGTTTTTGGCCAAGTGAAGAAACCTTCAGCGATGTTGAGTTCCACTTCGAGATTCTGGCCAAGCGCGTGCGCGAACTGTCATTCCTCAACTCAGGCGTGGGTATCCGCTTAGTCGACGAGCGTGACAATAAGAATGAATTCTTTAAATATGAAGGTGGTATCAGCGCATTCGTTGATTATCTGAACCGTAATAAAACGCCAGTAAACAAAGACGTATTCCACTTTATGCAAGAGCGTGAAGATGGCATTACCGTTGAAGTGGCGATGCAGTGGAACGATGGTTACCAAGAAAGCATTTTCTGTTTTACCAACAACATTCCACAACGCGATGGTGGTACTCACTTAGCGGGTTTCCGTAGTGCGTTGACACGTAACCTCAACAACTACATGGAAAACGAAGGCTATAACAAGAAAGGCAAAACCAACGCGACAGGCGATGACGCCCGCGAAGGTTTAACAGCCGTGATTTCAGTTAAAGTGCCTGATCCTAAGTTCAGCTCGCAAACTAAAGACAAGTTAGTCTCTAGCGAAGTGAAAGCCGCGGTTGAACAAACCATGGGTGAAAAGCTAAACGACTATCTGCTGGAAAACCCTGCCGATGCTAAGTTAATCGTCGGTAAGATTGTCGATGCGGCCCGTGCCCGTGAAGCGGCGCGTAAAGCCCGTGAAATGACCCGTCGTAAAGGCGCACTCGATTTAGGTGGTTTGCCAGGTAAGCTGGCGGATTGCCAAGAGAAAGACCCTGGTCTTTCAGAAATCTACATAGTGGAAGGGGACTCTGCTGGCGGTAGCGCTAAGCAGGGACGTAACCGTAAGAACCAAGCGATTCTGCCACTGAAAGGTAAAATCTTAAACGTTGAGAAAGCGCGTTTCGATAAAATGCTTTCTTCTCAAGAGGTTGCAACGCTAATTACCGCACTTGGCTGTGGTATTGGTCGCGACGAATACAACCCAGATAAGACGCGTTACCACAACATCATCATCATGACGGATGCTGACGTCGACGGCTCGCACATTCGTACCTTGCTGTTGACCTTCTTCTTCCGCCAAATGCCTGAACTGATTGAACGTGGTTATGTGTATATTGCTCAGCCGCCTTTATTCAAAGTGAAGAAAGGTAAGCAAGAACAATATCTCAAAGACGAAGCAGCACTGACTCAGTATCTGACTACTCAAGCGTTAGATGGTACTAGCATTTACCCATCTCAAGGTGCGCCTGGTATGTCGGGTGAGCCATTAGAGCGTTTAGTGACTCAATACCGTGAAGTGGAAGCGATTGTGGCCCGTTTAGAGCAACGTTACCCAACGCAGATCACCAACCGCATGCTTTATCATCCAATGATCAACAACGAAATGTTGGCGGATGAAGGCAAGATGAAGGAATGGATCGACGCCTTTATCCATGAGCTGGTGGAATTAGAAAACAGCGGTGTGTTGTATTCTGGTGAGCCTGTGCTCGATCCTGAGCGCAAAGTGTATCTGCCGAAGATCACTATCCGTAAACACGGTATCGATACACACTACCTGTTCAGCTACGACTTCTTCCAATCAACGGACTACCAACGCATTGGTAAGTTAGGTGCGGCACTTGAAGGCCTGATTGAAGTCGGTGGTTATGTACAACGTGGCGACCGTGTGAAGGAAGTGGGTAGCTTCATTGAAGCGTTAGATTGGACCATCGGCGAAGCCAAGCGTGGCCTCTACATCCAACGCTATAAAGGATTGGGTGAGATGAACCCTGAGCAATTGTGGGAAACCACAATGGATCCTGAATCTCGCCGCATGCTGCAAGTGACGATTGATGATGCCGTTGGTGCGGATCAGCTGTTTACTTGTTTGATGGGCGACCAAGTGGAACCACGCCGTGACTTTATCGAAGCCAACGCGCTGAACGTGGCTAACTTAGATGTTTAACATCTAGACGTTTAATCTTTATATCGTTAGCGATTGATAAAAAAGGGAAAGCTTAGCTTTCCCTTTTTGTTTTATTGCAACCTATCTATCAACACCCGCCTCATCGGCGTCTACGATTTCAGTTTCGGCTTTAGCGGCTTGTATCCAGGCCTGCATTTCTGGCTGATTGACGATAAATTCCATATAGGCTCTACTCGCTTGTGATACTTCAATCTCATAGGTGAAGAAGCGCATCACAACCGGCACAAACATCATATCTGCTATCGACCACTTGCCAAATAACCAAGTGCCTTGGGGGTTGGCAAACTCTGCCATTTGCTGTGACCAGATATTGTCGATGCGGGCAATATCCTGCAACACGGCAGGGCTTAATTCGACATAACGATGGGCGCGGATATTCATCGGCAGGGCATTTCGTAGGGCATGAAAGCCTGAATGCATTTCACAGGCGAAGGAGCGAGCCTTAGCCTTTTGTTTCGGGTCTTGTGGCCATGCAGAGCCTGAAAGATAAGTATCGTTGATATATTCGCAAATCGACAGCGAATCCCAAACCGTGATATTTCCATCGATGAGAGTTGGAACTTTTAGGGTAGGCGAAATGGATTTGAGCCGCTGATAAAAGCTATCGGTATCGAGCTGTAATAGGCTTTCATCGAACTGAATACCTGATTTTGCAGCCATTAACCAAGCGCGGAGCGACCAACTAGAGTAGTTTTTATTGCCAATATAGAGTTCCATTTTCACCTTCCTGTTTGGGGTTGTGTTTATCAATATAGGCGCTTGTACTTTGCATGACTAACGAATAGATTTGATGTTATCTATCAGCAAAATGAATAGATAGACTGACCTCAGATAGGAAACATGATGGATATAGAAGCGCTGCGCAGCTTTGTGGCATTTGTCGATACCGGGAGTTTTACCCGCGCGGCAATGCAAACCTATAAGACTCAATCTGCCGTCAGTATGCAAATGAAGCGCTTAGAGCAAGAGCTGGGAAAAACGCTTTTTGTAAAAGAGGGGCGAAACTTAGTCTTATCTACCGAAGGCCAACGTTTTGGCTTATACGCTAAGCAATTACTGCAACTACACGATGAGACTGTCACTACCATTAAGCAGACCCAAGTCGGCACACAATTGCATTTAGGTTGTCCCGATGACTATGCCGAATCCGTGTTACCGCGGATAGTGGCGTTGTTACATGGTCACATTAAGCAACTCGATCTTCAAATTACCTGCGCCTCGAGCCAAAAGCTGCGGATCATGCTGGATTCCGGGCAACTCGATGCGGCGATAGTGACTCGTTTGCCCGAGTCCGATGAAGGCTACTTATTACAAACCTCGAAAGGCGTTTGGGTGAGCGCGAGTGGTTCGAACTTGAGTGATGCCGATCCGTTACCCATAGCGCTTTTCCAGAAGGATTGTAAATTCCATATTGCGGCGTTAGATGGATTGATGAAGCAAGATAGGCATTATCAGTTGTTAGCCTGTAGCAGCAGTGCTACGGCTCTTAAAGCGATAGTGGCTAAGGATTTGGCTATTAGTGCCATGGCCGAATGCAGTGTATCGGCACCACTGAATATTATTGATTCTGAAATACTTCCACCCTTGCCTGTGGTCGCCGTCGCGCTGGTTATTTCCGCTAAAGCTTACTCACCCATAAATGCGGAGTTGGCCAAGCAAATTGCGCGAGCCTATCAAGGCTACTTGGAATAAGGTTTCACGTGAAACAATTTAATGATCTAACGCAGCCTTAAGCTTGAGGGCATATACTAAAACGGCGTGTGATTCGAATAGCCTCGCATATCAAAGACAATGGACTGATAATCTATGCGGGCTCGGTAACCACCATTCTTATAGGTTAGGATATTTTGATTAAGTCCATATTTAATAAAATCTTTAATATTCGTGAACAGACTATTCTTGAGCGACCTAAAAGCTTTAGTCAAACCGATCTCAGCAAACCTGTAACGGCAGTCTCTGGTAAGCAACCGCCTGAAGAGCCGCAGGATACTTCTGTAAGTATTGATCTTGCGGCACTGTTTTACAGCCTGTTATTTCCGGCTAGAACCAAAGATGCTGGTGGCGTTGCTAATAACCTTGAACGGCGTGTTATGGCTGAAATAGAGCTGGCCTTAGCATCGCCACAAGTGATAGCCGAAAAAGTGCTTAAGCTTCCCTCTAAGGTTTTGGAATTAGACCGTAAATTAGCTGAGCCACAGTTTGATACTAAGGACTTGTTGGCGTTAATCGAGAAAGATCCTTTACTGAGCGTCGAAGTGCTTAAGCTGTGTAATTCACCAGCCTTTAAGCGTGGCGATCGAGAGGTCACCAGCCTGCAGCAGGCTTTAGTGCAGCTTGGCCGTGAGCAGTTACGCCGCTTTGTTACTAGCTGCCTAGTGCGTGAAATGCTCGATATTAAACCCATTTATTTTCGTCGCTTTGGTGCCGAAATTTGGCGTCATTCAATGCAGGTGGCCTTTTTAACCAGCGAACTGAGTGAAGAAGATAGAGACACGGCATTCCTATTAGGATTACTGCATGATGTGGGTAAGCTCGCCATCTTTAAAATGTTGCTCGATGCCTTTGTGCAAGCAGAACCGGGGGAGCAGCCAAATTCATGGTTATTCCGACAAGTGATGACGGCAAAATCTCTCACCTTAAGCGCTCTGTTAGCAAAGCATTGGCAATTGCCAAGTACCTTTGAAACCGAGCTGGATAAATTAGCCCATGTCCATACTCGGCCGAATGAGGGAATTGCCGCTGTGGTTTGGCGCGCCAATATCATCAGTGAGATTTCGATGTTGCAGCAAGCGGGTAAATTGCCTGCTGAGATGCTGAGCAACTTGTTAGCCTTGGTTGGACTCGAGCCCGCTCAATTCGAAGCGTTGCACGAGAAACTTCAGCAGTTTTAATATATTGCAGCCAATAAAAAACGCGCTATATGCGCGTTTTTTATTAAGACTCTAACGTGCGATTTACTGAAGCAGAGAAATATCCGCTACATGTAAGAACTGTTCACGTAGGTTATTTAGCAGTGCTAAACGGTTGTTTTTCAATGCTTCGTCATCCGCCATAACCATCACGTCCTCGAAGAACTGGTCAACACTCTCACGTAAGCTTGCCAGCAGTGTTAATGCCTGTTGGTAATCAGCATTAGCGAACAGCGGAGCGAGTTGAGGTTGCAGTTCGGCAAGCTTAGCAGCTAATGCTTGTTCTGCGGCTTCGGCTAACAGAGCTGAGTTAATCGCGGTGGGTAATTCACCTTCCACTTTCGCCAGAATGTTAGACACACGCTTGTTCGCCGCAGCCAGAGCGCTAGAGGCTTCTAAGCTTCTGAAGTGAGATACAGCGTTGATACGGCTATCAAAATCAGCAGGGCGAGTTGGGCGACGTGCCAATACGGCGAGGATCACGTCAACATCGATACCTTTATCTTGGTACCAAGCACGGAAACGCGCCATTAGGAACTCAAGCACTTCATCGCTTGCATTCGCGTTGCTTAAGTTAGTGCCATGAAGTTCTTGAGCCTTAGCAATCAGAGTCACTAAGTCCAGTGGCAGCTTGTTCTCAACGATAATGCGTAGCACACCGATAGCGGCGCGGCGCAGTGCGAATGGGTCGGCAGCGCCCTTAGGTGCCTGACCAATACCGAAGATACCGACTAAGGTATCGAGTTTATCCGCTAAGGCTACTGCGCAAGATACCGCTGCAGTTGGAACCGTATCGCCAGAGAATTTGGGCTTGTATTGCTCTTCCATGGCCAAGGCGACGGCTTCTGTTTCACCGTCTAGGCGGGCGTAATGCATGCCCATAGTGCCTTGAGTATCGGTAAACTCCATCACCATATTGGTCATTAAGTCAGTTTTAGACAATAAACCAGCACGCGCTGCATCAACGGCGTTAGCGCCAGTTTGCTCTGCAATAAAGGCGGCTAGGGCAGATATACGAGTAACTTTGTCTTTTAAGGTACCGAGTTGTTGTTGGAACAAGACGGTCTCAAGACTCGATAAACGTGATTCTAGCGTGTGCTTTTTGTCGGTATTGAAGAAGAACTCAGCATCGGCCAAGCGTGGACGAACCACTTTCTCGTTACCCGCAATGATTTGCGCCGGATCTTTTGATTCGATGTTCGCGACAAAGATGAAGTTTGGCAGTAACTTACCGGCATCATCGAATACTGGGAAGTATTTCTGATCGCCCTTCATCGTATAAACCAAGGCTTCTGAAGGTACGTTTAAGAACTTCTCTTCAAAGCTTGCGGTTAATACGACTGGCCATTCAACCAAAGAGGTGACTTCTTCGAGCAGGTCATCTTCGATATCGGCGGTGCCACCAATCTTAGCGGCCGCTTTTTCTGCATCGGCTTTGATTAAGGCTTTACGGCTTTCGTAATCGGCGATGACTTTACCTTTTTCTTTCAGTAGCGTCAGGTAGTTGTCTGCATGGTCAAGCTCGAAGCCTGTACCCATAAAGCGGTGACCACGAACATTACGTGCCGATTTAATGCCGAGTAATTCACCTTCGATTAACTCACTGCCTAACAGCATAGTGGCTGTGTGAACAGGGCGAATAAATTGTGTCTTGCTGCTTCCCCAGCGCATTGGCTTAGGAATGGGTAACTTATCCAGCGCACGTTGCGCCATCGCAGCGATTAAGCTTTTGGTTTCAACGCCTTCGACTTTGGCGTTATAAACCAGCCATTCACCTTTATCGGTCACTAAACGCTCGGCTTGGTCAACGGTAATACCGTTACCACGTGCCCAACCTTCTGCGGCTTTCGTTGGTTTACCTTCGGCATCGAATGCTGAGCTGACAGCGGGGCCGCGTTTTTCAACGATTTTGTCCGCTTGAGCAAGCGCTAGTTCTGTCACATTAATGGCGAGACGACGGGGTGCTGCATACCAAACAGCTGATTTAAAAGCTAAATCTGCTTTGGTTAGCTCTTCGGTAAAGTTCGCGAGGAAAGACTCTGCTAGTTTACGCAGCGCCTTTGGCGGCAGCTCTTCTGTGCCTAACTCGATGAGTAAGTTTTCAAAATTCATGTGTTACCTCTACTTACACATTGGGAAGCCAAGCGCTTCGCGTGCCTGATAATAGGATTCAGCAACGGCTTTAGCCATGGTACGAACGCGCAGGATATAACGCTGACGTTCAGTCACTGAAATAGCGTGGCGTGCATCGAGCAGGTTGAAGGCGTGCGAGGCTTTCATCACTTGCTCATAGGCTGGCAGAGGTAATGGTTTTTCAAGCGACAATAAGTGCTGACACATCTTTTCGCATTGATCGAACAGGGCAAACATAAAGTCGACGTCTGCGTGCTCAAAGTTATAGGTCGATTGCTCAACTTCGTTTTGGTGGAACACATCGCCGTAGGTGATGCGACCCATTGGGCCATCGGTCCATACTAGGTCGTAAACGCTATCCACACCTTGGATATACATGGCGAGACGCTCTAAACCGTAGGTGATCTCACCCGTGACAGGGCTACACTCTAAGCCGCCGACTTGTTGGAAGTAAGTAAACTGAGTCACTTCCATGCCGTTTAACCAGACTTCCCAACCCAGACCCCAAGCGCCTAGCGTTGGTGATTCCCAGTTGTCTTCCACAAAGCGAATGTCGTGGATTTGTGTATCAATACCAAGAGCTTGCAGAGAACCTAAATAGAGTTCTTGGATATTATCCGGTGACGGTTTTAACACGACTTGGAATTGGTAGTAGTGCTGCAGACGGTTTGGGTTTTCACCGTAACGGCCGTCAGTAGGGCGGCGCGATGGCTGCACATAGGCACTGCTCATTGGCTCAGGCCCTAAAGAGCGTAGGAAAGTTTGTGGGTGGAATGTACCCGCACCGACTTCCATATCTAGAGGTTGAACGATTGCACAGCCTTGCTGCGCCCAATATTCCTGTAGGGTTAGAATGAAACCCTGAAATGTTTTTACGTCGTGTTTCGTCGTCATGTCTACTTGTCTACTGCCGTCAGCTTTAATAGAAAATGGTTTCGATTATACCTTGTAGATCTCTGCTTATGTAGGTTATTTTTTACCTTCTTCGTTAAAACGTTTAGGTAGATAGGCCATGGAAGAAATCCGCTGTAATTGGGTCAGTGATGATCCCTTGTATCGCGAGTACCACGATAAGGTGTGGGGGCGTCCAGTTTATGATTCGAAGGAGTTGTTTGCTAAGCTCTGTTTAGATGGGCAACAAGCGGGGTTGTCTTGGATTACAATCTTAAAGAAGCAGCAAAACTACGAACAAGCCTTTGCGGATTTTGAGCCGGCTGTGATTGCCACTTTCGACGACGCTAAAGTGGAGGAGTTGATGGCTAACCCAGGAATTGTGCGTAATCGCCTTAAGATCCATTCGATTATTCGTAATGCAAAAGGATACTTAGCCTACACTGCGGATGGCAAAGATTTTTCTGAATTTCTGTGGAGCTTTGTTGGTGGCAAGCCATTGGTGAATCAATTTACCTCCATGTCGCAGGTGCCTGCGCAAACACCTGAATCAGAGGCCATGTCTAAGGCATTAAAAAAGCTAGGTTTTAACTTTGTGGGTCCTACCATTTGTTATGCCTTTATGCAGGCAGTGGGGATGGTGAATGATCATCTTGTTGACTGTATTTCTTATCAAGCTTGTTGTGATCATCAATAATTAATTCATTCATTTTGCTTTGATGGGCAGCGAAATAGAAAAGGCATGTTCCACGTGGAACATGCCTTTTGTTATTTCACCTTGTTGAGATTAGATTTTCTCAAAGAAGAAAGATTTACGCTGTTGCTTGTCACCATTGAGTTGGTTCATCGACTCAGCATCAAACAACTTACCATTGACCATAGTATAAGTGACTTTATCTGTGACTCGAATATCCGCTAATGGATCGCCATCAATAACGATTAAATCTGCAAGCTTACCTGTCTTTATCGAGCCAAGTTGATGCTCTAGGCCGAAGGTGGTGGCTGGGTTAATGGTCGCAGTTTTGAGTACATCCATATTGCTCATGCCACCTTGGGCGAACATCCACATTTCCCAATGGGCGGCTAAACCTTCACGCTGACCATGGGCACCAATATTTGGATGAATGCCTAATTTATTAAACTCATTAGCCACTTTAGCAACATTAAAGTGGTTGTAGTGACTGTCTGGGGCGTGGGGGCGACGCATTGATCGAGCCTGCAAAATATCGCTTGGCACATACATAGACAAACGTGGGTGTGCCCAAACATCGGTCTTATCGTACCAATAGTTTTCACCTGAGATACCGCCGTAGGCGACGACTAAGGTTGGAGTGTAACCGACCTTAGTTTGGCTCCAGAACTGTTTAATATCGTTATAAATACTCGCTACGGGTAACGAGTGCTCTACGGTTGTATGGCCATCGGCAACCATGGTCAGGTTATGTTGTAGCAAGCTGCCACCCTCTGGCACGACCATCATTTCGAGTTCGCGAGCAGCGGCGATAACCTGTTGTCTTTGATTACGACGCGGTTGGTTGTAGCTCTTAACGCTAAAGGCGCCGACTTTTTTGAGTCGCTCTAAATGAAATTTTGCATCATCGAGTGAGTCGATATGCGATGTGTAGCCGGGAGCATTGGCGCCATAAAGAATGGTTCCTGTGGAGAAAATCCGTGGACCAACGATGTTCCCCGCCTTTTGCTGTTCCGAGGCGGCAAAAATCTCAGTGGTATCGTTTGACGGATCATGGATAGTTGTCACGCCTAAGGATAACCCTGAGTAGAGCGCCCAGTTTTGTTGTGGCACGATTTCATCATCCGCCTGAGCACCATGGGCATGCGCATCAAACAAGCCAGGCATAATGGATTTGCCACTAATATCGATGACTTGTGCATCCTTTGGAATCGCCGTGTTTGCATCGCCAACGGTTAGAATATGATTGTCTTTGACGATCACTACACCCTTATCGATGACTTGGTCATTTTCCATGGTGATCACTTTGCCGCCGACAAAGGCGATTGTTCCACGTGGAACATCTGCCTTTTCGGTAAAGCCTAAGTTAATGATGCTTGGCTTTGCTTGCTCGTCCTTTTTGAGATACTGAGAATCAACATTGGCTTGGTACAGTTCAGGGCCAAGAGTCCAATAGAGTTGGTTACTCTTGCTATTCCAGCTGATGCTTTCGCCAGCTCGCACACTTAACTGTGTGACGGGAAGATTGCTGGCGTTAGGGCCGATTTCAACCGTTTCACCATGTTTAGCAAAGGGGGTAACCCAAACTTTAAAACGTTCGGCAAAGGCCAGTTGTTCGCCGTCGGGTGAAACTCTAAATTCGGTTGCATGCTTACTGCTGTAGTGAACGCGCTTATCAAACCCATCTAAGTTTATTGAGGCAAGCTGTGGCGTGTCGTTTTCACCAGTGTTCATAAAGAAAATACGGTCGGCCGAAGCGCCGAATTGTGCTTGGTAACCCTCTGCAGTGATTTTCTTATTTTGTTTGGTTTTTAAATCAACCTTGTACAGGCCGGGTTCCTGCGACCAAGTGCGAGGCGTTAGGTGTCCACCTTGGGTTTTACGATACACCACAAGTTCGCCATCGGGTGAGAAGGTGGGCTCGACGTATTTTCCTGGCTCAGTGGTAAGTTGTTTCGCTTTGCCACCTTTTGCACTGATCACTTGTACTGTGCCCTGGTCTTGGTCATTCCAAGTTGTGAAGACAATATTTTTGCCATCACGCGACCACTGGGGATAGAGTTCTTCAATGTCGTTACCTAACTCGGTTAAGCGTGACATCTTGCCGTCGGGAAGCGTCTTCAACCAGATTTTACCTAAAGCTTCGAAGGCGACCTTACTGCCATCTGGTGAAACTTGTGCCATGCGCAGCATTTTTACGTCGAATACATCCTTATCAATATCTTGTTTAAAGCGTACTGAAGGCTGCGCGTCTAGCTGGGTCTTGACGCTGAAGGGAATGTTGGTGACCGTCTTATTGGCCACATTCAGGCGATTGATTTTGCCTTTAGCCCAGAAAAAAATATCTTTATTATCTTGTGTCCACGCCATGGTGGGATAGACACCGTGGATTGCCCAGGTCTCTTGCATATCGCGGTCTAAATCGCCGTACAGCTTAGTCGTTTCGCCGGATTTCAAATCGAGTAAATACAAAGAGGATTGGAAATCATCTCGCTTGATATATGCTAGTTTGGTGCCGTCAGGACTCGGTGTTGGGCGAATGGCGCCACCGGTTCCTTCGATCAAGATTTCAATATCACCCGTTTGGGTATCGTAACGCTTGATTTTATAGATGCCGTTTACCGAGTCTTTGGAATAATGGAAGGTTTTGCCAGGAGTGTCATCCTGACTGAAATAGATATAGCGGCCATCGGGTGAATAGGCAGGCTCGCCTAAATCCTTTTCATCGTTAGGACGTTCGGTCAGTTTAACGCCTTCGCCACCTGCGACATGGTAGAGCCAGACTTCGCCGGCACCTAAGCTTCGACTGGCGGTAAAATGCTTACGACCGACTAAATATTGCGAATCAGGGCTCCACGCAGGACTGTTGAGTAAACGAAAGGTTTCCGTCGTGACTGTACGTGGATTGCTGCCATCGGCGTCCATAATCCAAATATTGTCGCCACCATCTGCATCTGAGGTGAAGGCAATGTGCTTACCATCAGGGCTATACACGGGCTGCATTTGCCAGGCTATGCCTTGAGCTAACGGTTTGGCTTCGCCACCCGTGACGGGGATTTGATAAATATCACCCAGTAAATCAAACACTAATTGTTTACCATCTGGGCTGACACTGATGTTCATCCAAGTGCCTTCGGTTACATCTATGGTCACTTTTTCTAGTGGAGCATTGGCTGGCGCATTGACGTCCCAACTGGGTTTTTGGGCGTCTGTTGCCTGTACGGCATGGGAACTAAGGCCAAGCATCAGGGCGATATAAAGCGGTGTCAGCTTAGGTTTCAACATGTTATGTCCTGTTATCGTTATTCTAGGGCTTTGCTGTTA
Organism: Shewanella sp. BC20; assembly: GCF_003129585.1. Taxonomy (NCBI): domain Bacteria; kingdom Pseudomonadati; phylum Pseudomonadota; class Gammaproteobacteria; order Alteromonadales; family Shewanellaceae; genus Shewanella; species Shewanella sp. BC20. Next base: position 45,453 of record NZ_NHRI01000023.1, read on the forward strand.
TCGGATTAGATAAACTTTTGTTAATACTGCGCTAATTTATCGCACAAATACCCTGTAAGGAAAACGGAAATACTGTTTCAATTAATGACCGAGGGGCAGAAGCTGAGGGGGGAAGCTGTGGGAGAGTCATGTGCTTACTCTCCACGAGTGGTGATTAGTCTAATGTAACGGGGTCGCCGATGTGGATCATGGCGTCATTGATGACACGGCAGGTGATGCCGCCTCGCCAATCGGGAGTTAGCGCGGATTCCAAGCCTGCATGAGCCTGTTCCATCTTTTTACAGGGATCGGTTTCACCAGTTACTTCGAGGCAGAGATCCCCAATGCGGAGCTGCTTGCCCACATCAGCCGCCCCAAAACTATATCCATCGACTAATAGGTTTGCTCGGCGAGTCGTCCAAGGTAAATTTGCATCTATGCTCTGACAAGCTATTTGCCACTGCTGCAGCGACAGTACCGTGACTTGCCGTTTACCCGGGCGACCAAATACATCTTTTTCGACGCCGCTATGCTGGGTGACATTCGCGCATAGCACTTCGTTCATTGGCCCGCGTTTAACCGTTTTGTAGGCAATAGCAACTAGTTTCGGCATGTTTGATGTCCTTATCCTAATGTCGATGCAGAGACTTAGAGTCCCTTTTTAATTAGATATTGATAGGGTGTTTGGCTGGTTTCACTGGCGATCAGTGTGTGGTCCATAAATTCGCAAAAGCTGGGAATATCACGTGTGGTCGCAGGATCATCTGCGATGATAAGCAGGGTTTCACCTTGTGCCATTTGTCTTACCGTTTTGCGCACCATCATTACCGGTTCAGGGCAGCGTAAACCAAGAGCATCCAGTTTGTGTTGTGCGGTTGAGAAAACGTCGTTCATGTGACCTCGAGTGAACGGTTAAACAGAATTGGCTAATGTTACTCCAGTGATTTGGATAAACCAAGTTGATGGCCTGAATTTGTGATGGGGCTGGAATTGCTTCAGGCCAAGCAGATGTTTGCTCGTAACCATCGAAATGTTCCACGTGGAACAACATCATTATTCGGCGATTTTATCTATGATTGGTGCAGCAGATTCATGGGGGCAAGATTCTGCTGCGTCGAGGTTTAGAGTCTCTATGTTATTCATCTCGGTTTTTAAATCATTGGCCGCCGTCGCTGGTAACTGTGATTTGGCAGCTCGTGCGCGTTTGTAGCTATACATTTTTTGATCGGCTTTATGGATTAGGGTATTGGCATCATCGTAGTCGTAGGGACCAGTATCGACGATGCCAAAGCTTAATGAGATGTTATTCAGGTGGCGCTTGATATTCTGGTTAAAGCGTTTGATAAAATGATCTCTGGCTTGTTCCTCACGGCAGTTGGGCATGATGATACAAAACTCATCACCACCATAGCGAAAACAATGGTCTTCCGCTCGGGTACTTTCCTTTATTGATTGAGCGACGGCTCTGAGTACTTCATCTCCAGCTCTATGGCCTTGGCTATCATTAAAGTGTTTAAAGTCATCCACATCGAGATAAATAACACTTACAGGCTCAGCACGTCTTTGTGCGGCTCTTAGGATACGCGTGGCAAATTCCTGCAAGTGACGCACGTTAAGCAAGCCGGTTAATGGGTCAGTTTGAGATAACTCTTCGAGTTGTTGTGTGCGCTCTTTGACTTTGCTTTCCATGCTTTGAGCGTAACGTTCCGCCTTGTCTTTGGCGTTCTCAATTTCAGAAACCAAGCTGCGAATATAAGTATCAAACACTAAGGTAACATCGAAAAGCACTAGCTTGTCGATGGCGATTCTAATACGTTCATTTTGAGCGGCGTCTTTAACCGAGTTATTAATCTCCGCATAAATCAGCTCTTTTAGGGTATGAACGGCAGAGAGGTAGAGTTTGGGTTCGACGCCGATACGTTTGTGTACTAAGCCAATCCTTAGACGGTTGTTTACATATTCTAAATCGTACACACCATTAAATAGGTCGAGCACATAGCGTCTCTGAGCGGTACGTAAACGAGCCAGAGTGTCGGAGTCACCAATCAACAATGCAATCTCAGATACACTGGTTTGCAGGCCATAGAAGTCATCAACAATTTTGTCTATGTTCGCTTCAATCACAGGCTTGAAAGATTGAAGCGCTCTGACATCCGCCAAGGTAAAAGAGAACAAGGATTTGCGAAAATCAATCTCAAGCTCAGTGATCCGCATTTGTTCGAAAAGCGTTTGCTCCGTTTGCAGCATAATAACTCCCTCATCGCGTAAATGATGAAAAGCATCCTTGCCTTTGGTTACGCCGTGTTATGACGGTTAAACGCGGATAAGTGCACTAAGGATATTTACCAAGTTAAGTCGAAAACTACCCGATTTTCAAATTGATGAGGCGGTGTGAGTAATACGAAATGAAAGCAATAAAAAAGCCGGAACTGAGTCCGGCTTTTAAAGAATGGGGGTTAGGGATTAAACGCGTTCGAAAACGGTCGCAATACCTTGGCCTAAACCGATACACATAGTGGCTAAACCTAAGGTCGCATCTTTGTGTTCCATCAGGTTGATCAGCGTCGTCGAAATACGCGCACCAGAGCAACCCAGTGGATGGCCAAGAGCGATAGCGCCACCGTTGAGGTTAATCTTCTCATCGACCACATCCAGCAGACCTAAATCTTTCACGCAGGGTAAAGATTGTGCGGCAAAGGCTTCGTTCAGTTCGATAACATCTAAATCATTGACTGTGATGCCTGCGCGAGCCAGTGCTTTTTGAGTAGCAGGTACTGGACCGTAACCCATGATTGCCGCGTCACAACCTGCAACCGCCATTGAGCGGATACGGGCACGGATTGGTAGACCTAAAGCGCGCGCTTTAGATTCTTCCATGACTAACATAGCCGAAGCGCCGTCAGATAATGCCGAAGAGGTACCGGCAGTCACTGTACCGTTTGCAGGGTCGAATACAGGACGCAGCGCCGCTAATGATTCCATTGAGGTTTCTGGACGAATCACTTCGTCGTGCAGCACTTTAATCAGCGCGCCGTTAGCATCATGGCCTTCGATGCCATAGATTTCCTTGGCAAAGCGGCCTTCAACAGTGGCAGCGTGAGCGCGTTGGTGTGAACGCACTGCAAAGGCATCTTGCTGCTCACGGGTAATACCGTGAAGCTTACCTAACATCTCAGCGGTTAAACCCATCATGCCGGAGGCTTTAGCGACGTTATTGGCTAAACCTGGGTGGAAGTCCACACCGTGGTTCATTGGCACGTGGCCCATGTGTTCAACACCACCGATGATAAAGGTGTCGCCCATGCCAGTCATGATTGCGCGAGCGGCTTGATGGATGGCTTCCATTGAAGAACCGCATAAGCGGTTGACTGTCACGGCGCCAGCCGTCTTCGGAATACCTGCCAGCAATGATGCGTTACGGGCAATGTTGAAGCCTTGCTCTAGGGTTTGCTGCACGCAGCCCCAAATCACGTCTTCAATAGTATTGGGATCTAATTGCGGGTTACGCAGTAATAGACCTTTCATTAATTCGGCAGAGAGTGTTTCTGCACGTACATTACGGAACACCCCAGCCTTAGAACGGCCCATAGGAGTACGAATGCAATCTACGATAACAGCTTGTTTCATAATTAAATTCCTTTCCCGCTAATTAGGCTTGGTAGTAGCTACCGTTGTTGGCTGCAAGGGCACGCATGGCGTCGGTGACTTGATACAAACCACCTAAGTGAGCGTATTTGTCTGCTAAGGCGACAAAGTTCGCTACGCCCATAGTATCTAAGTAACGGAATACACCACCACGGAATGGAGGGAAACCTAAACCATAGACCAAGCCCATATCCGCTTCGGCAGGTGATGCCACAATGCCTTCTTCTAAACAGCGAACGGTTTCGATAATCATTGGGATCATAGTGCGGGCGATGATTTCATCCGCATCGAATGCTTTTTGCTCACCAAAGGCGGCCTTCAGCAGCTCGTAGCTGGTTGGGTCGACATCTTTCTTTGGCTTACCGCGACTATCTACAGAGTAAGCGTAGAAGCCTTTACCATTCTTCTGACCGAGACGTTTGTTCTCGAACATCACGTCAATCGCGTCATTGCCAGTTTTGCCCATACGATCGGGGAAGCCTTCGGCCATTACCGCTTGCGCGTGGTGACCTGTGTCTAGGCCGACAACGTCTAGCAGGTAAGCCGGGCCCATTGGCCAGCCGAATTGTTTTTCCATCACTTTATCGATAGCGGCAAAGTCGCCACCCTCGGCGAGCAGGCCGTTAAAGCCAGCAAAATAAGGGAAGAGTACACGGTTAACGAAGAAACCTGGGCAATCATTTACAACGATTGGGGTTTTACCCATTTTGCTGGCGTAGGCGACAACAGATGCGATGGTTTCTTCTGAGCTGTGCTCGCCACGAATAACTTCAACCAATGGCATTTTGTGCACTGGATTGAAGAAGTGCATACCGCAGAAACGCTCAGGTTTTTTCATGCTCTTGGCGAGCAGGTTGATTGAAATGGTTGACGTGTTAGAGGCGATAATCGCATCTTCACTCACGTATTGTTCAACTTCCGCCAGTACTTGTGCCTTCACTTTTGGATGCTCAACAACGGCTTCAACAACCACGTCAGCATGTTTCACTGGTGCATAGTCTAAGGCTGGAGTGATGTTGTTCAGCACTTTAGCCATTTTTTCTGGGGTAGAGCGGCCGCGAGCAACTTGCGCAGATAACAGTTTTGCGGCTTCGCCTAAACCTAAATCTAATGCTGGTTGAGCGATATCCTTCATCACGATTGGCGTGCCTTTGCTGGCGCTTTGGTAAGCGATACCGCCACCCATGATACCAGCACCTAATACGGCGGCGCTTTTCACATCTTTAGCGAGCTTGCCCGCTTTCTTAGCCTTGCCTTTTACTAATTGGTCATTCAAGAAGATACCGATCAACGCTTTGGCTACATCGGTTTTCGCTAACTTGATAAATGCTTGATGCTCAATTTGCAGCGCTTCGGCTCGGCCTTTGGTCGCCGCTTGCTCAACTACATTTACCGCCGCCATTGGTGCAGGATAATGTTTGCCAGCGACAGAGAAAACCATACCTTTAGCGGTTGTGAAAGACATCATGGCTTCGAGTTTTGGTAAGGTCAGTGGTGACATCTTACGTTGGCGACGGGCTTGCCAATCAAGCTTTTCTGCAACCGCGTCTTTAAGCATTTGAATGGCGGCAGCTTCTAAAGCCTCTGGCGCAACAACGGCGTCAACCGCGCCTACTTTTAAGGCATCTTCTGGACGTTGATCTTTACCCGTGGTGATCCACTCAAGGGCGTTATCCGCACCAATCACACGTGGTAAACGCACTGTGCCACCAAAGCCTGGGATAATACCTAGTTTGGTTTCGGGTAGACCGATTTTGGCTGTGGTGTCGGCGATACGGAAATCCGTTGCCAGAATAGTTTCACAACCGCCGCCTAAGGCGAAACCTTTAATCGCTGAAGCGGTTGGGAAAGGTAAATCTTCGAGTTTGTTGAATACGGCGTTGGCCTGTTCAACCCAAGAGAGCAGTACCGCATCATCCTGTGCGAATAAGCCTAAAAATTCAGTAATGTCGGCACCCACGATAAAGGTATCTTTACCTGAGGTCAGCACTAAAGCCTGAATGTTTGATTGTTGTTTAATGCTATCTAATGCGGCATCGAGTGAGGCGAGTGTTTCTCTGTCGAATTTGTTCACCGAACCGGGTGCGTTAAAGCACAGCTTGGCAATATTATCCTCGAGTAACTCAACCTGAATTGTAGGACTTTGGTAGATCATTGCTTGCTTCCTTTTGGCTTAAAAGTGATACCCACCATTATCTGTTGGTGTTAGTACGACTCTCTATCTCACAGCAGCTTCGGCCATCATTTGACCAGTTGTGTGCCAGTGTGCTTCGAAATTCGATAAATTACAACACCCAATTTAAACGACTGTTTAATTTCTTGTCGGCTAGAGTGAATTTTCAGCTTTGTGATACACTGCACAAAGTGTAGAAGTGCCAGATTACGCCAAAGAGTACATGGTGGGAATTTGTACTTTAGCGGTATTGCTCGCTGGCTAAATGGATAATTTTATTTTTAGAATTAAAAGCATAGGCTTGAATCGAGAATTTGCTACCCCATGGAATAATAGGGCGTTAGCGAAGGAAAACACTGAGCCTGTATGGCTTTGTCAGATTTGTGTTTTTTTTATTAACGATCGTTCATTACAGGATATGACACATGGATCACTTGGCTCATCACTATCATGCCCACATCGCCGAGCTTAATCGTCGAGTCGCTGAAATTGTATCGCGTGAAGCATTATCAGGTTTAGTGATCCACTCGGGTCAGCCACATCGAATGTTTTTGGACGACATTAATTACCCTTTTAAAGCCAATCCCCACTTCAAGGCCTGGTTACCTGTGTTGGATAACCCTAACTGCTGGTTAGTGGTGAATGGTCGCGATAAGCCGCAAATGATTTTTTATCGCCCAGTGGATTTTTGGCATAAGGTGTCTGACGTGCCGGAGATGTTCTGGACCGAGCATTTTGAGATCAAGTTACTCACTAAGGCCGATAAGGTTGCCGAGCTATTGCCTAGCGATATCACCAACTGGGCTTATTTGGGTGAGCATTTAGATGTGGCTGAGGTACTGGGTTTCACCAGTCGCAATCCAGACTCTGTGATGAGCTATCTGCATTTCCACCGTACCACTAAAACCGAATATGAACTCGAATGTATGCGCCGTGCGAACCAGATCGCGGTGCAAGGGCATTTAGCGGCTAAAAATGCCTTCTATAACGGTGCCAGCGAGTTTGAAATTCAGCAGCAGTATTTATCTGCCGTGGGACAGGGCGAGAACGAAGTGCCCTACGGTAATATCATTGCCTTAAACCAAAATGCGGCGATTTTGCATTACACCGCGCTCGAGCATCAAAATCCTGCGCGGCGTTTATCTTTTTTAATCGATGCGGGCGCCAGTTATTTTGGCTACGCGTCGGATATTACTCGTACCTATGCGTTTGAGAAGAATCGTTTCGATGAATTGATCACTGCCATGAACAAGGCGCAGCTCGAACTGATCGATATGATGCGCCCAGGTGTGCGTTATCCCGATTTACACTTGGCGACCCATGGAAAAGTCGCGCAAATGTTGTTGGATTTTGAGTTAGCCACGGGCGATGCCCAAGGCTTAGTCGACCAAGGCATAACCAGCGCCTTCTTCCCCCACGGACTCGGCCATATGTTAGGCTTGCAAGTGCATGATGTGGGAGGTTTTTCCTTCGATGAGCGTGGTACCCATATTCCGGCACCAGAAGCCCATCCGTTCTTGCGTTGCACCCGTATTTTAGCGCCAAATCAAGTTCTTACGATGGAGCCAGGATTATACATTATCGACACTTTACTCAATGAGCTAAAACAAGATAGCCGTGGCCAGCAGATCAATTGGCGCACCGTTGATGAGCTGCGACCTTTCGGTGGTATTCGTATCGAGGACAATGTGATTGTGCATCAAGATCGAAACGAAAATATGACCCGCGAACTGGGCTTAGCGTGAGTTTAGGGAGAGTGAGTGCTCGAAAGTTATCTGATACCGAGTGAAAGTGTGCAGATAGAAGAAGAGATAAAGCATAGTCGCTTTATCTCTTTTCTATTTCATTGCACGAGTTTAGAACAACTGAAGTTAGTACTTACTGACATAAAGCGAGATCATCCCGGCGCCAGCCATTACTGCTATGCCTTTATCGCAGGAGCGCCTAACGACAGCATTGCCATCGGTTCGAGTGACGATGGTGAGCCAGCGGGCAGCGCAGGTCGTCCAATGCTCGCAGTATTACAAGGCGCGAATCTTGGTGAAGTCGGTGCCGTTGTGGTGCGTTTCTATGGCGGTACTAAGTTAGGCGTAGGCGGTTTAGTGCGTGCCTATACCTCGGGATTACGCCAAGGTTTAGGGCAATTGCCGACGCGAGTAAAGCAATTACGTTATCCGGCAAAACTGCATTGTGATTACACCCAATTAAGGGATGTTGAGCATTTACTGCAGCAGTTAGAAGCGGTGATCATCAATAAGCAATTTGCCGAAGCCGTTGATATCCATTTTGAAATAGGTAAACAGCAGCAGGGCATATTGAATGAATCGCTGGCAACTTTGAGTCAGGGCAGCCTGCGCGCAGAGTTTGAGCTGTGATGCCTGCGTAAATTATGCCAAAATATGCAAAATGCTGAAAATACCTTTGCAGCCAATGGAATAATTGAACACGCGGAATGCAATACAAAACCATAATAAGAATCATAGGTCTGCTTATCGGCCTGTTCTCCATCACTATGCTGCCGCCAGCCTTAATCGCCATTTGGTATAACGATGGCGGTGGTACTGCGTTTATTCAGGCATTTTTTGTCAGCTTATTTATCGGTTTTTGGCTCTGGTATCCTAATCGTCGCTGTAAAGAGGAATTGCGAACCCGCGAGGGGTTTCTGATTGTGGTCCTGTTCTGGACCGTTCTTGGCTCTATCGGTGCCTTACCCTTTATCTTCTCAAGCCAACCCGATCTCAGCTGGACCGACAGTTTTTTCGAATCATTCTCTGCACTGACCACCACGGGAGCCACAGTCATTGTCGGGCTGGACTCCTTGCCTAAGGCCATTCTGTTTTATCGACATCTGCTGCAATGGCTCGGCGGTATGGGGATCATTGTTCTAGCCGTGGCGATTCTGCCAGTGCTGGGCGTTGGGGGCATGCAGCTGTATCGCGCCGAGATTCCTGGGCCTGTGAAGGACAGTAAGATGACGCCGAGGATTGCCGAAACGGCCAAGGCGTTATGGTACATCTATCTATTGCTAACCATTGCCTGTGCTGGCGCTTATTGGCTGGCGGGAATGAGCGTTTTCGATGCCGTGTGTCACTCGTTTTCGACCATCGCCATCGGGGGCTTTTCGACCCACGATGCCAGTATGGGATACTTCGACAGCTCAGTGATCAACCTGATTTGCGTGTTCTTTTTGATTGTCTCGGCGGTGAACTTTAGCGTGCACTTTGCGGCATTTTCGCGTCGCGGGATCAATTTTAGAGTCTATTTTCGAGATACCGAGTTCAAGATGTTGGTGGCGATTCAGTTGGTGCTGACGGCGATTTGTTTCTTAACCCTTTATCATTCAGGGATTTATGATTCGCCAGAGGAAACCTTAGATCACGCCTTATTCCAAGCGGTTTCGGTGGCGACAACCGCTGGCTTTGGTACCGAAAGCTTCCATATGTGGCCGCTGTTCCTGCCTATTCTGTTGATCTTCTCAAGCTTTATCGGTGGTTGTGGTGGTTCAACTGCGGGCGGGATTAAGGTGATCCGGGTTATCCTGTTGCTGTTACAAGGTTCACGCGAACTTAAACGACTCGTTCACCCTAAGGCGATGTTCTCGATTCGTATCGGCTCCAAGGCGCTGCCTGACCGGGTTGTCGATGCCGTGTGGGGATTTTTCTCCGCCTATGCCTTAGTCTTCGTGCTGTGTATGTTAGCGCTGATGGCTATGGGGCTGGATGATATTACCGCCTTTAGTGCTACGGCAGCCTGCTTAAATAACCTCGGTCCGGGTCTTGGGGAAGTCGCAAGTAACTACGCCAGTATTGGTGATGGTGCTAAATGGGTGCTGGTGGTAGCCATGTTATTTGGTCGCCTCGAAGTCTTTACCTTGCTGATTTTGTTCACGCCAACTTTCTGGAGGGATTAACATGCAGACACTAATCATCTATTCGACAATTGATGGCCAAACACTGGAAATCTGCCGCAAAATCAAAACGCTTGCCGAACAAGCGGGTGAGCAGGTGTCTTTAGTGACCTTAGAACAGGCCGAAGCCTTAAGCCTTGCCGATTTCGATAAAGTGTTGATTGGTGCGAGCATTCGTTATGGCAAACATAGGCCCGATCTCTACCAGTTTGTGAATCGCAATCATGCTGTGCTGGACAGTAAAATCAACGGCTTCTTTACCGTGAATGTGGTGGCACGTAAGCCATTAAAGAACACGCCAGAAACCAATCCTTACATGCAAAAGTTCCTCAAATTATCCCTGTGGCAGCCACAGCAATTGGCGGTGTTTGCGGGCAAGATTGATTACCCTAAATACGGCTTATTCGACCGTACTATGATCCGTTTCATCATGTGGATGACAAAGGGACCGACCGATCTGAAGGGCACATTCGAGTTTACCGACTGGGGTAAAGTCGAAGCCTTTGGGGCACACTTTAGCAAGCTATAAAAATGATAAAGCCCTAGTCTATGCTAGGGCTTTATTGTTACCACCAGACACGATTTATACGGCGCAGTAACGGCTGTGGAGAATCGAAATCACTTGGGTGACCTGCTCATTCTTAAGCTTGTAATACACAATCTGCGAGCTCTTACGGGTATCGACTAAGTCTTCGGCTCGTAACACCGCCAAATGCTGTGATAGCGCCGACTGGCTCAAGGGCACAGTTGCATTCAGCTCAGTTACACTCAGCTCTTTATCCAGCAATAGGCACAAAATCATTAAGCGATAAGGATTCGCTATGGCTTTGAGCCATTTAGCCGCACTTTCCGCATTAGTTACCATTGCATTTACATCAATATCATTTTGCATAAGGTACTCACTTTATCGCTTTTGATTAGATAATTCTAATTGAACATATTTCTATACGCAATCATACTGCTCGGCAATTCAGATCTCAATTTTTGCATTTCAGAATATGAGACAACGCTGATTTGTGATCCTATCAGGGGTTTATTTAACCAATGATTGCCACAATGGTGACATACTTTAACGGAACGGGAATACCCCATGACACGCATTCTGGTGCTTTATTTTACCCGTGGTGGCCATACGGCCAAGATAGCGAATGCGATTGCGCAACAACTCACGCTGCGTGGCGCCAAGGTGGACTTGGTGGATATTAATAGTGCGGCGGCAACCAAGATTAACTGGCCCGATTATCAACTGGTAGCGCTAGGGGCTTGTGTACTCTATGGTACCTACGATAAGAGTGTATTTCAGTTTATAGAGCAACACGCTCCGGCCTTAAGTGCGTTGCCAAACAGTTTCTTCTGCGTCAACGTGGTGGCGCGTAACCCAGAGAAACGCATCCCAGAGAACAACAAATACCTGCAAAAATTCATCGCGTTATCACCTTGGACTCCCGCCGATTTGAAGATTATCGCCGGTAAGGTGGATTACCCCTCGTGGCCCTGGTACGACAGACTGATGATCCAGTTGATTATGAAAATCACCAAAGGACCAACGGATCCTAAGGCGGTGATCGATTATACCGACTGGGAAGATGTGAAGGTCTATGCCGACCATCTGCTAACCTTGGCCGAGGTTACTGAACCCGCCTAATAAAAATGCGCTCTGTGAGCGCATTTTTAGTTTTTGACTGATACGATTAGTATTTCCAAAAACTGGGATGGAACAGTACAGCCACGGTTAAAATCTCTAAGCGGCCGAGCAACATACCCAAAGAAAGTGCCCATTTAGCCAAATCGGGCAGCGTCGAGAAGTTACCCGCAGGACCAATGATGGGGCCAAGCCCAGGGCCTACGTTGGTGACTGCGGTAATAGCGCCGGTAAAGCTGGTCATGGGGTCTAGCCCCGTCAGCACAAGAATCACCGAGAGTCCAACAATCACAAACATAAACAGCAGCACAAAGGTGATCAGTGAGCGCACAATATCTTCACTGATCAGACGGTTGTTATAGCGCTCCCGGAAGATGCCATTGGGATGGCATTGCTGCTTTAACTGCTCGCGCATAATGGCGCCGGCAATTTGGAAGCGGAAGATTTTAATCCCGCCAGAGGTGGAGCCCGAGCAGCTACCGACAAACATTAAGAATAAAAACGCGATATTCGCAAACGCGCCCCAGGCGCCGTAGTCGGTTAAACCATAACCTGTGGTGGTGACCACTGAAACCACGTTAAAGCTGGAGAGGCGCAGCGCGTCGATAAGGGCGATATCCCGCGTTTGCCACAGCCAGAAGCCAATAAAACAAGACACAAAAGTGAGGAAAAACAAGAAACCTTTGACTTGAGCATCGTTCCAGACGGTGAAGTCTCGTTGCTGGATCATCTGCACAAACATCAGCAGGGGTAAGCCTCCCGCTGCCATAAACACTACACCAACCCAATGGGCTGAGTTCGAAAACGCCGCCATCGAGTTATCTGAGGTCGAATAGCCGCCCGTCGACAGTGTGGTCATCGCATGGTTAATGGCTTGAAACCAAGTCATGCCTGCAAGATGGTAGGCAACACAGCACATCACGGTCAGCAAGATATAGATAAAAAAGAGATGCTTAGCCATGTTTTGGGTGCGGGGCACCGCCTTATCGCTCCAATCCGATGACTCGGTGCGGAACAGCCGCATACCACCGACGTTTAAGAAGGGCAGAATCGCCACCGCCATCACGATAAAGCCGATACCGCCTAGCCATTGCAGCAGCGAACGCCAGATTAAGATACTGTGGTCCATAGTATCTAAGCCCGAGAGCACGGTTGAACCAGTGGTGGTAATGCCGGACATGGTCTCGAAGAAGGCGTCTGTATAGCCAATGCCGTGGTACAAGGTAAAAGGCATGGCGGCAAACAGGCTCACGATCAGCCAAGTGAGGCTGGTGAGCAGAAACATATCGCGAATATTGAGGTTAATGGTTTTGCTCTGGCCGTTATGCAAACAGAGGCTGGCGCAAATCCCAGTGACTAAAGCCGACAGCATGAAAGCGCCCACGGTTTCCTCACCATTGAATACGGCAAGGAGCAGGGGCGCTAACATAAAGGCTGTTAACATCGACAGAAACAGCCCCAAAATAAACAATAGCGGTCTAAAGTTCAGCATAAGATGATGACTTAGAAGAAGAAGGCGCTAGGTTGGAACAGTTTCTCGACTTCGCCGACAAACTTTTTGTTCACGAGGAACAGAATCACGTGATCCCCTTGTTCTATCACTGTTTTGTCGTGGGCCATCAGCACTTCTTCGTTACGCACTATGGCGCCAATGGTGGTTCCCGGCGGCAGCTTGATATCACCAATCGCCTTGCCAACAACCTTAGAGGTGCTGGAGTCGCCATGGGCAATGGCTTCAATCGCTTCGGCGGCGCCGCGGCGTAAGGAATACACGTTACAGATATCGCCTTGGCGGATGTGGGTTAGTAAGGCTGAAATCGTCGCCTGCTGGGGTGAAATCGCGATATCGATATTCGCTTCCTGCACAATATCCACATAGGCTTCGCGTTGGATCAGCACCATCACCTTTTTCGCCCCCATGCGTTTCGCTAACAGGGCGGACATGATGTTGGCTTCATCGTCGTTGGTGACGGCAATAAACACGTCAGTTTGGTCGATATGTTCTTCGAGCAGCAACTCTTGATCTGAGGCGTCACCACAAAATACTGTAGTGTTTTCAAGCTGTTCAGAGAGCGTTTCGGCGCGTTCAAACTTATGTTCAATCAGCTTGACTGAGTGGGTGCGTTCGAGGCGTTTAGCCAGGCCTAAGCCGATATTACCACCGCCAGCAATCATGATATTGCGGTAGGAGTTATCCAGCTTTTGCATCTCACTCATCACCGCGCGGATATGGCGACTGTCGGCCACGAAAAACACTTCGTCATCGGCTTCGATAATAGTCGTACCGCGGGGCATGATAGGGCGACCTTGGCGGAAAATCGCCGCCACCCGGGTATCAATATTTGGCATATGCTCGCGAAGCGCGGCCAAGGCATTACCGACCAAAGGGCCGCCGTAATAGGCGCGAACCGCAACTAAACTTAAACGGCCTTCGGCAAATTCGAGCACTTGCAGCGCCCCTGGATATTCAACCAAACGTTGAATGTAAGCGGTCACTAACTGCTCAGGTGCGATAAGTTCATCGATCACAAAACCACCGCGAGGACGCCCCTCGCTATTTTTGGTTTCACTGTCGATAAATAATTTATCGCGCATTGCCAGATAAGGTTCAGAGCGAATACGGGCGATTTTAGTCGGTGTACCAAATAGGCTGTAGGCCATTTGGCAGGCGACCATGTTGCATTCATCGCTGTTTGTCACAGCAATCAGCATGTCGGCATCTTCGGCGCCAGCCTCTTTTAGAACATCGGGGTGGGCACCGTGGCCCGCCACGACGCGAAGGTCATATTTATCCTGCAGGGCGCGTAATCTGGATTTGTCGCTATCGACTATGGTGATATCGTTGTTTTCACCCACCAAATTTTCGGCCAAGGTTCCCCCGACTTGACCCGCACCTAATATGATAATTTTCATGGCCTTGCTTACTTCCTAATGGGTCGCTTTCAATAAACGGGCGTAATAAAACCCATCCATGTTGTGTTGTCCCGGCGTGATTTGCCAACCTATATCTTGGCTTGAAGCCTGCTGGGCAAGTGTGTCTAGCTTAGCATCTGCGGTTCTGGCTAAAAATGCACTAATTTGGTCTCGATTTTCCTGCGGCAAAATAGAGCAAGTTGCATACAGGAGTGTGCCACCGGGTTTGAGCCACTTCCAGCAGTGATCGAGAATTTGTCTTTGCAGCTCAGCCAGTTCTTCGATGTCATGGTTTTTGCGTAACCACTTGATATCGGGATGACGGCGGATTACGCCCGTCGCCGAGCAAGGCGCGTCGAGTAAGATACGATCAAACTGTTCACCCTGCCACCATGAGTCGATGTTGGCTGCATCGCCATGAATAACTTCCGCTTTTAATGATAAACGGTCAAGGTTCTGTTGCACGCGCTCGAGACGTTTAGCATCGAAATCGACGGCGACCAGTTGGATGCTGGGTTCAAGTTCGAGTAAATGGCAGCTTTTGCCGCCCGGTGCAGCACAGGCATCGAGAACCAGTTCATTCGCTTGTGGAGCCAGCAAGGTCGCGGCCCATTGGGCGGCGCCATCTTGTACCGAGGCCGCACCTTCGTGGAAACGCGGCAATGTTGCCACATCCTTTGGACGGGCCAGCAGTATGGCATCATCACTGAGGCCCGCACTGGCTTCTATCTCTAGCTCACTCAGGGCGGCAAGATATGCATCGCGGCTCTGGGAGAGGCGATTGTTACGTAACCACATGGGTGGACGCTCATGGCTTTGCTGGATTATCTCTTGCCAATTATCGGGATAAGCGGCTTTTAAGCGCTTAATTAACCAACCCGGCGTGTTGTAGCTTAAGGTCTCTGACTCTGTGCTTAGCGGTGTTAATTGGCGCTGAATATTACGCAGCACGCCATTGACTACCTTTACCATGCCCTCAAATTTTAACTGACGGCAGGCCTCGGCGGTTTCGGAGATGGCGGCATGGCTTGGAATGCGGGTGAAGTAAAGTTGATAACAGCCAACAATTAATAGCTGGTGGATGATCCTTTGCTTACCTTTCAGCGGCTTGGCCAAACACTCCGCCACGCGTTTTTCGATCTGCGGCAAGGTGCGCATCACGCCGTAGCAGAGCTCTGCGAGCAGGGCTTTATCTTTACCACTGGCTAGATGCTTTTGCTGTTCTGGCAGTGCAACTGAAAGTGACACGCCTTTCTCTAAGACTTCGAAGATGGCTTTGGCCGCCAGTGCACGCAAGTTCATCATTATTGCGCCTCGTTATTAAGACGAGTGTTTGGGGTAAACCAATCGGCGCGGGCATTGAGTATGTCGGCCACGCTGAGTGGTTTTTTACCGGGTAATTGCATGCTGAGCAGAGTTAACACACCATCGCCGGTGGCGACTTCAATGCCTTTTTTACTGGCGCTGATAATAGTGCCGGGGGCGGCATTGCTGCTGGTGGTGCTGACTTGGGTCTGCCACACCTTGATGGTATTGCCTTGGTGCTCAAAATAGCTCACAGGCCAAGGATTGAAGGCGCGGACTTCTTGCCACAATTGAGTTGCGGATTTGCTCCAATCGAGTCTCGCTTCTTCTTTACTGAGTTTTTCGGCGTAGTTCGCTAAGGCTTCATCTTGTTTTTCAGCCGTTAGCGTGCCGTTGGCTAAACCTTCGAGTGCTTGAAGCAGTGCGTTTGGCCCTTGCAGAGCTAACTTCTCGTAAAGAGTGGCTGAAGTATCATCATCTTCAATCGGCAAGTAGGTTTTCAGTAGCATGTCGCCGGTATCTAGGCCGACATCCATTTGCATGATAGTCACACCGGTTTCTTTATCGCCTGCCCACAATGCGCGTTGAATCGGCGCCGCACCGCGCCAGCGTGGCAAAATAGAACCGTGAACATTGATGCAGCCTAAACGCGGCGTGTCGAGCACTACTTTAGGCAGAATCAAGCCGTAGGCGACCACTACCATAATATCGGCATTGAGGGCGGCAAGTTCTTGCTGCGCGGGTTCTTTACGCAGAGAGCCCGGCTGATAAACCGGAATGTCGTGGCTGACTGCGAGTTCTTTCACTGGGCTGGCGGTGAGTTTTTTACCGCGCCCTGCGGGTCTGTCCGGCTGAGTGTAGACGGCAATCACATTGTGATGTGAGTTGATCAGCGCCTGTAAATGGCGAGCGGCAAAATCCGGTGTTCCGGCGAAGATGATATTGAGTGGTTTCAAATCTGGTCCTAATGCTTATCTAGCGTCCTGTCTGGCCGCTTTTTCAAGTTTCTGTTTGATCCGTTGGCGCTTCAATGGCGACAGGTAATCGACAAATAACTTACCTTTGAGATGATCCATTTCATGCTGAATACAAATAGCAAAAAGCTCATCGGCTTCAACGGTGAATTCATTACCGTGTCTATCCAATGCCTTGACGGTAACAAACTCGGCGCGGTCGACCTTGGCATAGATACCTGGGACGGACAGACAACCTTCTTCGTTACAGAAATCACCGCTACTGGCAATAATTTCGGGATTGATAAAGACTTTAGGACGATCGACCTCGTCTTGTAAATCCATCACGATCAGTTGTTTATGATAGTCGACCTGGGTTGCTGCCAGACCAATGCCTTTTTCTTGGTACATGGTCTCGAACATATCATCGATTTGCGTTTGCAACTCAGCAGTAAACTCTGTGACCGGGGTCGCTTGAGTTCGTAATCTTTCATCGGGAAAGCGTAAAACTTTTAATAGTGCCATACTTAAACTCTTAACAAGTCTGTCAAATCTCAATCAGTTGGTTATACTGACTGAGGCTAATGGGCTAATTTTAATCTTTAGTGCCTATCAATAACAGTAAAAGCTCGATTTAAGAGCTAAACAACATGGACCGCACCATGAAACGGCTAATTTTACTTGCGTTAATGACATTTAATTGCACGTTGGTTTCCGCTGATACTCTCACGCTGAAAGCAGGGCATCCCGAGTCATATGTGGTAAAGAAGGGCGATACCCTTTGGGATATCTCGGCCACCTTTTTAAATGACCCTTGGAAGTGGCCACGTTTATGGGATGTTAACCCCCAAATTGCTAACCCTCATTTAATTTATCCCGGCGATCAGCTCACTTTAGTCTTTATCGATGGTCAACCCCGATTAGTGCGTAATGGCGCTAACGAGGGAAAACCCCATATTCGCAAAACCCCTGAGGGACGCGTGATTGCTAAGAGCAATGCGGTGCCTGCGGTTGATTTAGCGTTAATCCAAAACTATCTAGTGCAAAACCGTGTGGTCGATGCCGACTGGTTTGCACAGCAACCTATGGTGCTCGCGGGTGAGAGTCCTTCACGTCACCATGTGGTTGGTGATGTGATTTATATCGATAGCGAACTACCCTTAAACCAAAAGCTGGGTATGTATGAACGCGGTCGTGACTTCTTCAATAAACAAACGGGTGTAGCCTTAGGACAAGAAGCGATTCTGGCGTCTACTGGCCAAGTGATTGAATCTGGCAAAGTGTCTAAGGTTAAAATCCTCAGTAACTACCGTGAAACCAAGGCGGGTTTTAGGGCGTTACCTATGGAAGACGAAGCCCTGATGTCAGCCTATTTTACGCCAAAACCTGCTGAGCTTAAGACGCCGGCGGCCGTACTAGCGATTGAGTCGAAAATGCGCGAGGCGGGTAAGCTCAATGTGGTGTACTTAGATAAAGGCACTCAGGATGGTGTTGAGCCGGGTGAAGTGTTCTCCATTTACCGCGATGGCGAAGAGATAGTGATTAATAACGATGGCCAACCCGTACCTACGACCGAGCGCACCGCCTATGACAATGTGGTGGCGTCACTGTCGTCAGATCGCGCCATCAAGATGCCCGATATTTACCATGGCAAACTCTTAGTCTTTAAAGTGTTTGATAAAGCGAGCTTAGGTTTGATTGTCTCGACTGAACGTTCTGTACGTGTCGACGATAAATTAATTGCGCCAGACTCCTTAGCCTTTAGAGGTGAATAATCCCTGAACATTTGGTCGATTGGTTAATTGTAAGTGCGGTATCTGGGCTAGGACCCGCTCGGACACAACAATTATTAACGCACATGGATGTGGACGACCTCAGGCAAAGATTGGAGCATGAGAGACACTCGCTCCCTTTGTCTGACAATCTACTCCATAGCTTAGTCATTGATTATCAAAGGGTTGATGCCGCCCTTGAGTGGCAGCAACAGTCCGAACAGCATCACCTCGTTTGTTTTACCGATCCCCTTTATCCTCCATTACTTAAACAGTTACCCGATCCTCCAAGCGTCTTGTTTATCAAAGGCTGCGTTGAGGCGCTGTTGCTCCCCTCGCTCGCGATAGTCGGGAGTCGTAATGCGTCTCCCGGTGGATTACAGGTTGCTTATCAGTTAGCTCGAGAGATGTGCGCGCTAGGATTTAGTATTTGTAGCGGCATGGCGATGGGGATTGATGGCGCCGCCCATAAAGCCTGTGTTGACCATGGAGGAAGAACGCTTGCGGTGCTCGGAACGGGGATTGATATTATTTATCCACGTCGACATAAGCAGCTTTATGAGGATATTCAGCACCAAGGCTGTATAATAAGCGAGTTTTGGCCGGATATAGGGCCTTTTGCAGGCAATTTCCCGAAACGAAACCGCATTATTAGCGGTCTTTCTTTAGGTACGCTGGTGGTTGAGGCTTGCCGTAAGAGTGGTTCACTCATCACCGCAAGGTTAGCGATGGAGCAGGGGCGTGAGGTCTTTGCGGTTCCGGGCTCGATTCTCGGCGGCTTTCATCAAGGCTGCCATGATTTATTACGGGATGGGGCAAAACTTGTGGAGAGTGCGGCCGATATAGTGGAAGAGCTGGTAAGTTTGACGGCGTTTCACCTTGAAGAAGTCAACACTCGCCACCATATACAGCAAGGTGAGATTTGTGATTTGCCATTTTCATCGCTGTTAGCTAGTGTAGGTTATGAAACTACAACAATTGATGCTGTAGTCGAACATAGTGGGAAAACGATAGATCTGGTGTTAGAACAAATGCTTGAACTTGAGTTGCAAGGTTGGGTTGTTGCAGTACCCGGTGGTTACGTCAGAGTAAAGAGGAGCTAGCCATGTTTGATATCCTCATGTATCTATTTGAAAACTATGTTCACAGTGAAGTTGAACTGTTAGTGGATGAAGACGAGTTAACCAAGGAACTCACTCGTGCTGGTTTTCACCAGTCAGAGATTTTGAAAGCCTTAACTTGGTTGGAGCGTCTGGCTGAGTTGCAGGAAGGGGATAAGCCTTACCTGTGCAATCATGATCAGCATTCATTTCGGATTTACACCAAAGAAGAAATGGAAAAGCTGGACGTGGAATGCCGTGGATTCCTGCTATTTTTAGAGCAAGTGAAAGTGCTGAATGTCGAAACCCGTGAGATGGTAATCGACAGAGTTATGGAGCTCGATGAGCCTGCCTTGATCCTCGAAGATCTTAAGTGGGTGATTCTGATGGTGCTCTTTAATGCGCCCGGCCATGAGTCCGCCTATGAGCAAATGGAAGATTTAATTTTTGAGCAGCCTGAAGAAGGTCGGCTACATTCTTAAGCGTTGCGATGTGATGAATAATGAGAAAGGAGGCTAGCCCTCCTTTTTTGATGCCATAAGCTTGTTAATACCTGTGTGGTGAGTTATCTGCGGATTAGACGCAATGACTGGTGGTAATGATTATGTCTAAGATCGATGAACAACTATTTAGTGCCCATGAGCACGCACTGGAAAAAGAATTCGAGCTATGCCCAGAGTGTGGCAGCGAGTTGTCGGTAAAACATAGCAAACATGGGAGTTTTATTGGTTGTAACAACTATCCCACCTGCCAATATACCCGTCCCTTAGTGCAGCATGAATCGATTGAAACCCAAGTGATTGAGGGTTCCAAGTGTCCCGCGTGTGGCCATGAGTTGGCGGTTAAATCGGGGCGTTTTGGTATCTTTATCGGTTGCACCCAATATCCCAGTTGTACCCACATTGAAAGGCCAGATCAGGAGAGCGATAAACCTGAGGTTGCATGTCCCGAATGCAAAACTGGCAAGCTAGAGCATCGTACCAGCCGTTTTGGTAAGAGTTTTTATGCCTGCAGTGCGTATCCCAAATGCAAATTCATCGTGAATTATCCCCCCGTTGCCGAAACTTGCCCGAGTTGTGGTTTTGGTATTTTAGTCGAGCGCAAAGGGGCCGCGGGGATGCGTTTAGAATGTCCGCAAAAAAGCTGTAAATACAAACGCGCGCTTTAGTGTGATCTGGCTCTAAAGATTTGGTCGTATAAACACCCTTGGGTATAATCCCCCATCGACCACGGATGGGGTGGCCAAGCGCTAAAAAAGCCAAAACGTGTTTGTAGAAATCGATTCAATTCATAAGGTGATATTAAGATGTTACAGCTGCACCCATCTGAAATTAAAGACATAGTGCTAAACGGTGGCGTTATTGCCTATCCCACTGAAGCCGTTTATGGTTTGGGCTGCGATCCCGACAACGACACCGCCATCCAAAAATTACTCGCGGTAAAGCAACGTCCTTGGCAGAAGGGGCTTATCTTAGTGGCGAGCGAGTTTTCCCAACTAGTGGATTATGTCGATGAGTCACAGCTGAGCGCCGAGCAACTCGAGTTTGCCTTTTCTAAATGGCCAGGTCCCTTTACCTTTGTGATGCCGATTAAACCGCATGTTTCGCGCTATTTATGTGGTGAGTTTGATTCTATCGCCGTGCGTGTCTCCGCCCATGAAGGGGTGCGAGCCTTATGCCAAGCCTTAGGTAAACCACTGGTTTCGACTAGCGCTAATTTAGCCGGCGAAGATCCCGCGCTCAGCGGTGATGAAATTCTTAATGCCTTTGAGGGTAAGATTGATGCCTTAGTGTTAGGGTCATTAGGCGAACAGCGTCAACCCTCCACCATTATTGATGCCCGCAGCGGTAAGATATTACGTAACGGACAATAACTGATTTATAACGCAAAGGATAAAAGCAGATGAGCGTGCCAGATGCGACAGTGGTAAAAGCATTTTTACTCGATCTACAGAATCGAATTTGTGCGGGTCTTGAGCAGTTGGATGGGCAAGCAAGCTTTGCGGCCGATTCATGGACACGCACCGAAGGCGGTGGCGGTACCAGTCGTGTCTTAACTCAAGGTGCGGTATTCGAGCAAGCTGGGGTGAACTTTTCCCATGTAACAGGTGCAGCCATGCCCGCATCGGCAACGGCTCATCGACCAGAATTGGCGGGGCGCAGTTTTGAGGCTATGGGCGTTTCTTTAGTGATTCACCCTAAAAACCCTTATATTCCAACTACCCATGCTAACGTGCGTTTCTTTATTGCCCATAAAGACGGTGCGGATCCCGTTTGGTGGTTTGGTGGTGGTTTTGACTTAACGCCTTACTATCCTTTCGAAGAAGATGTGCGTGAGTGGCATCAAACCGCTAAAAATCTGTGTCTGCCCTTTGGCGACGACGTATATCCTAAATATAAGAAGTGGTGTGATGAGTACTTCTTCCTGCCACATCGTAACGAAACCCGCGGCGTGGGCGGATTGTTTTTCGATGACTTGAACCAAGCTGGCTTCGATAAGAGTTTCGATTTTATGCAGGCGGTGGGGAATGGCTTCTTAACCGCCTATGCGCCGATTGTTGAGCGCCGTAAAGAGACGCCTTATGGCGAGCGTGAGCGTGAGTTCCAGTTATATCGTCGCGGCCGTTATGTTGAGTTCAATCTGGTATACGACAGAGGTACCTTGTTCGGCCTGCAAACTGGTGGTCGCACTGAGTCCATTTTGATGTCAATGCCGCCATTGGTACGCTGGCAATATGCTTATACGCCAGAGGCGGGTAGCCCAGAGGCAGATCTTTACGATAACTACCTCAAACCTCGAGATTGGGTATAAGCACGCTAACACGAGTCGCGTAATCAGTACTTTACTGATTACGCATATGATCAGCCAGAGTTGAAATCGCCTCATAGATAGCGGCGCGATGCTCTGGCTTTTTTATATGTTTTTCAATGGCAAACTTCATGCAAAATAGCCATTGATCCCGCATTGTCTCATCTACTGCGAAGGGCATATGCCGTGCGCGTAATGCGGGATGACCATACTTTTGCTGATATAACTGCGGGCCGCCGAGCCAGCCACTTAAAAATTCATAGAGCTTCTGTTCCGACTCCGCAATCGGCGCACGGTGAATCGCGAATAAGGCTTGTGTTTCTTCTGAGCTTGCCATTTTCTGATAGAAACTATTGGCAATCGCGCGGATCACTTCGTCGCCACCAATTAAATCATAGGCATTTGACTGATTCGGATCCCTGTCATCCGGCACGCTTGTGTGTTTACTAAAAATCTTTTTAAGCCAGTTCATAGGTCTAACTGCATTGCTGTCTACAATATCGATGCGCGCATTATAGCCTGAATGCCACGGTGAAACAGAAGGCTAAAGTCAGGTACAACAACTTAGGCTCGCCATTAGGCTGTGCTACCGCCTAAAAGCACGCTAGACTGCAAGCCAATCACAGCCAATAGAATCCCGCAGATGACAGATATGCCTTCAGTAACTACGCCAGCGCTTGATCGATATGCCGTATTTGGCAATCCGATCGGTCACAGTAAATCGCCCTTTATCCATGGACAGTTTGCGTCCCTTACGCAGCAGCCTTTGAGTTATGAAGCGATTCTGGCGCCCATCGATGGTTTTGAAGCGAGTTTACGAGCATTTTTTCAGGCGGGAGGAAAGGGCGCGAATGTGACAGTTCCCTTTAAAGAGCAAGCCTTTGCTCTCTGCGACAGCTTAAGTGCCGAAGCGACGCTGGCGGGGGCGGTCAATACCCTAAGCTTGCTGGCCGATGGCACTCTTTATGGTGATAACACCGATGGTTTGGGGCTGGTGGCCGATCTTATTCGCCATCTCGGCAGTTTGCAGCATAAGCGGGTGCTCTTGGTGGGGGCCGGCGGCGCTGCGCGCGGCTGTATCTTGCCATTGCTTAAGGCTGAAGTGGGTCAATTGGTCATCACTAACCGCACTCAAAGTAAGGCGCAGGCCTTAGTGGAGATTTTTAGCCAAGTACAACAAGGGCGCTACAGCGATAAACTCCAGTTGCTGTCGATGCCAGAGTTGTCGGGGGAGTTCGATTTAGTGATTAACTCGACCTCAGCGAGTCTAGCGGGAGAGCTACCGCCACTACCACAGTCCATCATCGGCAACAAAACGGCTTGCTACGATATGATGTATGGCGCA
Source organism: Shewanella sp. BC20 (assembly GCF_003129585.1). Classification (NCBI taxonomy): domain Bacteria; kingdom Pseudomonadati; phylum Pseudomonadota; class Gammaproteobacteria; order Alteromonadales; family Shewanellaceae; genus Shewanella; species Shewanella sp. BC20. The sequence goes on from NZ_NHRI01000023.1 coordinate 68,995, forward strand.
AAACCAACGGCATTTAATCAATGGGCTGTGCAACAGGGCGCAGCGCAAGTGATTGATGGACTGGGTATGCTTATCGGTCAGGCGGCAAAGAGTTTTGCGCTCTGGCGTGGCGTCGAGCCAGATACCTCAGGAGTGCTTAAATTGCTCAGGGACAAACTACAGGCCGATGCGCAATAGAGGCTCAAGAGGAAGATAAGATGAATCAGAGTATTTTATTCCCCGATCTGCAACATTGGGATGTAACCCAAAAGCACATTTGCTTTATTGCCCAGCAGCAGGGAATGAACATTAAGTGTTATATCAGCGCGCAGAAGCTGGCGCAGTTAAATGACTTTTCGCCTCAGCCTAATAGCGATGAAGCGGCCGCCATGTTAGCGCTATTTGATGCGGTGCGATTCGATGCCGAAGAAATGGCAGAAGCCTTAATTGAAGCAGAAGAGTTTGATGAGTTTGGCGCAGTGCACTTAGGCTAAGAGCAAAATAAACAAGATGGCAGCCTAAACACTGCCATCCAATTTAATAGCAACACTACTCTGGCTGAGGTTCTGCCAAGTATTCGTTTTTCAAGCGCACATAGTTATCCGCGGATTCGGGTAAAAACTTCAATTCCGCTTCGGTTAAAGGTCGCGCCTGTTTTGCAGGACTACCGACATATAAGTAGCCGCTCTGCAACACCTTGCCTGGCGGTACTAACGAACCTGCACCTAAAATCACATCATCTTCTAATATGGCACCGTCGAGGATAATCGCACCCATCCCGACTAATACACGATTGCCAACCTTGCAGCCATGCAACATCGCCTTATGCCCAATTGTCACATCATCACCAATGATCAGTGGATGACCCTCAGGACGAGAGGCGGATTTACGGGTCACGTGCAATATGCTGCCATCCTGTACATTGGAGCGCTTACCAATACGAATATGGTTTACGTCACCACGCGCCGCCACCATAGGCCAAATACTGGCGTCTGTATCTAAAGCGATATCACCAACGAGTACCGAAGCTGGGTCTACATACACATTATCGCCGAGTTGTGGATGAATCCCTTGGTAAGTTCTGAGTGGCCCTGACATAAAAAAGTCCCTAATTGAGTGGTTTTTCGCATTATAAAGGCTAAAAACTGACTGGTCAGGTCAAATATCCAACGAACAGCGTAAAAAAGCTAATTATCTTCAATTTAGGGGTTGCACAAAAAGTTCTGCTGCCTATAATGCGCATCCACTGACACGGCAGACAGCGAAAGCGAACGCAGTATCAGTCAGAATCGAATGCAAAATGTGCAGTTGATTCGAAAGCCTCAAGAAGTTTGCAAAAACGCCTTGACGCGACAAGGGAAATGCGTAGAATACGCAGCCCTGACCCGCTGAGCGGTAACGCGAAGTGAATGGTCAAATGCTCTTTAACAATCTAAACAAGAAATCTGTGTGGACACTCACAGGTGTTGAGTTAATCGAAATTACTCTGCCGTTTGGCGAGTAATCAAAGAATTAAATCAATGAATGAGTGTTCATAGCAATATGTACAACGACTTATTAAGTTAAGT
>NZ_NHRI01000024.1:0-70509 GCF_003129585.1 Shewanella sp. BC20
TCATGTTATTTGCCTCTTTTGACTTCGCTAAAAATCAAAGATGCATTTAACATGGGTAGGTATACAGGCAAAGCCTCAAATGATGATAACCACCTACTGAAGTAGGTGGTTTTGGGCTAAAAATAAAAAAGGAAGCCTAAGCTTCCTTTTTTAACGAAAATAATGGCTTACTTATATTTACGCATCACTAATGTTGCGTTAGTGCCACCAAAACCAAAGCTGTTGCTCATCACAGTGTTCAGCTCAGCATCGCGGTATTCACGCACGATTGGCATGTCTTTCGCGGCTTCATCTAAGTTATCGATGTTGATGCTAGGAGCAATAAAGCTGTTTTCCATCATGATCAAGCTGTAGATGGCTTCGTGTACACCCGCCGCGCCTAAGGCATGGCCAGTCATAGACTTAGTCGATGCAACTGGTGGGCACTTGTCTTTAAAGACTTCACGCAGAGCTTCTAACTCACGCACGTCACCAACTGGGGTAGAAGTACCATGGGTGTTGATGTAATCAATTGGCGTGTCCACATCGGCCAGAGCCATTTGCATACAACGCACTGCACCTTCGCCAGACGGAGCAACCATGTCGTAACCGTCTGATGATGCGCCATAACCAATCACTTCAGCGTAAATCTTCGCGCCACGAGCGAGAGCGTGCTCTAACTCTTCAACAATTAAGATACCGCCGCCGCCAGAGATCACGAAACCATCACGGTCCGCATCATAGGTACGAGAGGCTTTTTCTGGAGTCTCGTTGTATTTAGTCGACAGTGCGCCCATCGCATCGAAGCCCATGGTCAGGGTCCAATCCACTTCTTCTGAACCGCCCGCAAACACCATATCTTGCTTACCCATTTGGATAAGTTCAACGGCGTGACCGATACAGTGAGCACTGGTCGCACAGGCAGAACTGATTGAGTAGTTCATGCCTTTGATTTTGAAGGGGGTAGCCAAACACGCGCTGGCTGTGCTCGACATAATGCGCGGCACGATATAAGGACCGACGCGTTTCACGCCTTTTTCGCGCAGAATATCAGCCGCTTGAACTTGGTTAGAAGACGAAGCGCCGCCTGTGCCCACAATCAAACCTACGCGAGGATCTGAATACTGCTCTTCAGTTAACTGAGCATCCTTAATGGCTTCTTGCATTGCAATGTAAGCATATGCCGCAGCATCGCCCATAAAACGCAGCGCTTTACGGTCAATCAGCTCAGAAGGATCTAATTTGATATTGCCCCATACATGACTGCGTAGTTGCATTTCTTCAAACTGAGCGGAATGTGTAATACCACTACGGCCCGCTTTAAGTGACTCAGTCACTTCTTGCTTGTTATTACCGATACTTGAAACAACACCCATTCCGGTGATCACGACTCTTTTCATTTTATTGCTATCCATTGTGTACATGTCAGTACCTACTTTTTGCTGAGCCAATAGTATCTGTTTTGCTTCAATTAAGTGGTCAGCTTTCCATAAAGGCGGGTAAAATAATGCCTAATATGAGACCGAGAGTATATTTCTTTGACTGCTAAGCCCCAAAAATCTTGCCAATTTAAGCGTGATTACCCGCAATTGATCAACCTTTATCCCCCATGCGCGTTGACTACTGCACAGTCTCTGGACAATTTAACTCGCCTTCGACTCTCTCGCTTAACGACGCCATCGGCTCAACTCGGTCAGGGACTGTGCGTCATGGGGCAATGGGGATTGGGCGATGGACTCGAGCTGCTCTCTCTACTACAACATTGGCAAACGCAGACTCAAAGCAACACACGGCTGTTAGTCAAAGTGTTTGAGCCCAATCCCATTAACGATTACGAACTTAAATTACTTTGGGATCAATCGCAAAGCTTAATTTCCACGCCTCATTTACAACCCATTGCCAATGCCTTACTTAAGGCAAAACCTGCGCGCATTATAGGGTGCCAGAGATTAATTTTTGATGACGGCCGCATCACGGTCGATTTGCATTTTGGCGACCTACACACTGCACTCAGTCAACTGCCCCACAGCGCTGCTCATCCCATTCAGCAATGGCTGGTTTTACCGCATTTGGCGGCGCAGTTTAATGGCAAGCAAGTCTGGCAAATGGCTCGTTTGAGTACCGATGATGCCCTGCTGATTGGGGTCAATTTGGCTGAAACCGTGCAACAGCTTGCCCACAGCAGTGGCTTTAGCACACTTAACGTCAGCCAAGATGCCTTGAATGGTGATGCAAGTGATGCGCTGCCAAGCCATATTATCACCGATGAGATTTTACTCCATGAGCGCAAACTGCTGCGCCAGCAAGCCGATACCGCGCAGGCATTTACCCCAAAACCTGCAGCGCTCGCCACAAAAGAGCACCCTGTTGCCATCGTCGGTGGCGGACTGGCATCGGCGAACCTAATGCTATCCCTTGCCGAACGAGGCCAAAGTAGCACATTGTTTTGTAAGGATAATGAGTTAGGTCAAGGCGCATCCGGCAATCGCCAAGGGGCGATTTACCCCTTACTCACGCCCGAAAATGATGAGCTGAGTCGTTTTTTCCAACAGGCATTTTTGTTCAGCCGCCGCCGTATCGAGGCGCTGAGCCATGCGTCGATGATGGAGACAGACGCCGCCCCTACTATTACCGCGATTTCCCATGACTTTTGTGGGGTACTGCAAACGGGTCATGATGAGCGCAGCCAACAACGGTTGAATAAAATCATCCAGAGTCAGGACTGGCCAGCGGAAATCGCCTACGCCGTGGATGCGAATGAAGCCAACGAGATTGCTCAAATAGGGATTGATAAGGCTGGATTTTTTTATCCCCTCGGGGGCTGGGTATGCCCATTTGAATACGCCAAAGCCGCGGTAGATAAGGCCTCGCAGCTTGCCAATGTGCAGTGCCATTTCAATACCGAGATCACCGAAATTGAGTGTGATGCAAAGGCTTGGTATCTCCACAGTCAAGGCCAACGTTTTGGACCATACAGCCAACTCGTGCTTGCTAATGGCGCGCGGCTCACCCAATTTTCGGCCAGTGAGCGATTACAGATAAGTCCGTTTCGCGGCCAAGTGAGCCACGTCCCCGCCCAATTTAAGCTGAGCCAATTGGCGACAGTGTTATGCGCGAACGGTTACCTCACGCCAAGTCATCAAGGCTTGCATTGCCTCGGCGCCAGTTATGTCAAAGCGGCGGAGCACCTCGATTTTTGCCCGCAAGAGCAACGGGAAAACCTCGGAAAAATGCAAGAAAGCTACCCCAACCAAGCCTGGGTTGACGATATCGACATCAGCGGCAATAGCGCCCGTGTCGGCGTGCGGATGGTGACGCGGGATCATTTCCCTATGATGGGCTGTGCGCCCGATGTGGCTGAAATATTGGCGCGCTATGAACAGCATCAACTCAATCAGCAGCAGGCCGAACAAAGCAAGCATTATTGGCAAACGACCCCGGCACCGATCATCGATGGCCTATATATCCTGGGTGGCTTAGGGTCGCGGGGATTAAGCTCTGGCCCCTTAGCGGCCGAATGTTTGGCGGCACAATTAACCGATGAGCCGCTGCCACTGGATTGGCCAACCTTAAATAAACTCAACCCCAATCGGATGTGGCTACGCAAATTGCTCAAAGGCAAAGCACTTTAGTGAAAGTGAGCACAGTGGTTTAGTGTTTCTGATTAGTTGTTGAATAAAGAAGCTGAGTTGCAGCAATTAAGCGTTATCGCTAAGAGAAAACTAAGCACTCTAATGCTGGTATTTTCTCAAGATAAAAGTGCAAAAACAAAAAAGGATTAAGCCATTGCTTAATCCTTTTTGGAACAGATGACCAGTCCTAAATAGCGTTGACACTTTTCAAACTCATTTTGGAGAGTGTAATGACTTCAACAATTAAACGAACTCAACGCGATTATTCCCTCGCTTTTAAATTGGCGGTTGTCGACCAAGTGGAAAAAGGCGAGCTGACCTATAAGCAGGCTCAAGACAAGTACGGTATTCAAGGTTGTTCTACCGTGCTAGTGTGGTTACGCAAGCATGGCAAACTGGATTGGTCCCAAGGGACACCCTCTACATCAAGGCGAGGACAGTTGATGACTGAACCCACCACGCTCACTCCCGAGCAAAAGATAAAAGCCCTCGAAGCCGAACTCGAAGATACTCGTATGAAAGCTGCGTTCTTCGAAGCCATTGTCGAGAAACTCAGAACAGACTACGGGATATCCGTCGTAAAAAAGCCACGTGCAAAACGCTCCAGGAAAAAACGACCGTAGGTTATCGCGTCACTCAATGCTGCCGCTACCTTGGCATCAGTCGTCAGGCGTATTATCAGCAATGCCAGCGGCAAACAAAATGGGAGCAAAGGGAACGACAGGTGGTGCAAATGGTACAATATGAACGGTTATTTCAACCGCGAGTCGGTACGCGTAAACTGCAGTATTTACTCAACAAAATGCATCAAATAGTGATAGGACGAGACCGGTTATTTCGCTGTCTTAAGGCGCATCGTTTGTTGGTCACGCCTAAGCGGGCGTACCATAAAACGACCCATAGCCATCATCGATTTAGGTGTCATCCCAACTTGCTTAAGCCCAGCGAGCAGCAAGTGGACATCAGCCGCTCAGAGCAAGTCTGGGTGGCGGATATTACCTATCTGCCACTGCAAGATAATGAAGCCTATTTAAGCTTGGTGACCGATGTCTGGTCACGAAAAATTGTGGGTTATCATGTTGATGATAATCTTAAAACAGACGGGGTGCTAACGGCTTACAAACGGGCACTGAGACAGCGACAAGACAAAGATAAACCGCTGATACACCACTCAGACCGTGGAATACAGTACTGCTCAAACGCATATCAAGCGGTTCACGCACAACATGGCGTGACATGCTCAATGACAGACGGATATGACTGCTATCAAAATGCCTTAGCAGAGCGAGTGAATGGCATCTTGAAGCAGGAGTTTTAACACATAAGCCCGCAACGCTGGAGGATGCACGGCAGATGGTGACAGAAGCTGTTGCCATTTATAATCAACGACGGCCCCATTTGGCCTTAAAATACAAAACGCCCGATGAGGTTCATCAGGCGTTTTAGGTGGAAATAAGTGTCAACTTATTTCAGGACGGGACAAGATGCTGATTGTTAAGACTACTTTGAAGGACCAGGTTTAGTCGTTTTTACTCGGGTGCGATTATTATTGTCGCGACTTTTGCGGATCAAGGCATCGCTATCAAACTCAGCTGCATTGGTCGCCTGTTTGCGATAGGCTTTCGCTAACCTATCGTACAGCAGTACATTGACCGACGCAGCCAGATTCATGCAGCCCACCGTAGGCACGTACACCACGGCATCGGCTCTATCGATAATCTCTTGGCCAATGGTGCCATCCTCAGGGCCAAACACATAAAAGGCCTTCTCGGGATGCACAAACTCAGGCAAGGGTGTCGCACCTAGAACTAAATCCACGCACACCAGCTTAGTGTCAGATGGGATCGCATCGAGTAATGAGGCCACCCCAGTTAACGGAATGCGCTCGGCGGCACTCTGCGTATCGGCGTTATATTGCTGCGGCCCACGGGCAGCATACTCATAGCGTTTGCCCGTGTAGAACACCGCATCGACACCATAACAACCCGAAGCACGCATAATGCCACCAACGTTCGTCGGGGTTTTCGGATTGACTAGACCGATATAAACCGCTTGCTTCGCCTCAGGTTTTGCCATGGCATCAACCAAAGTCGTTGTGGATGAACTCATCAATTACGCCGCTAAATGACTAACAATCTTGCCATGCAACTCTGCCCACGCCGCTTCTACCAGCGCGTAATCGGCATCATTTAATTCTTGGCGAGCAAGGGCTAAACATTCAGTCATTTTTTCAAGTAAGGCTTCTAGCGTGCTCTCGCCTTGGTCTTCAAGTTGCGACAACACCACCGCCACATGGCCTTGCAGATAACCGCAGGCAAATAAGGCATCGTCATCACCATGGCTCACAACGGACTCAATCCATTGTGATAATGCATCTTCATACTGCTCTAACATAGGGTAAAACTCTCCAATAACGTATTTCGCCTAAATGGCAGTAGGCCCCTCGGTGCTTGCAATCTCCGAGGAGAATAAATCTGAATAGTCGGGGTTGGCCACCTGATACATCACATAATCATGGTAACCCGTCGTCACTTTGTAATAGCCACAAAGCTCACGATCTAATTGAGGGTCGCCACTATCCACAATTAAGGGGCGTCCTTCAAGTGCTTTTAGCTTAGTTTTTGTGGCAAGGATAATAATATTGTCCTTACCGAGGCGGCGGATAAGCTCTGGCGACAACTGCTGGTTGCCACGACCGAGAATATGCCCCTGCCCGCCAATCAAGGTAATAACCAGTTTTGCCGGCTTGTCTTGGGTAAGCTCGAGTAACTGCTTGGCGGTTAAATCACTCGCCACTAAGGCTTTATCTTGGATAAGATCAACCCCCAACAGGGTGTTATCGAGGCCAAGCTCTTCCATCACAAAGGCGACCGTGCTGCCCGAGCCCATAATGTACAGTTCATCTTCCATCTGCTGGATAACATCGGCGGCAATGTCGGCGAGCACAAGCTCATCGACTTCTTTTCCGCCCATCTTCACCGCTTGCACATAACGGGGTTCTGCAGGCACTAATAGCTCACCAAACCGTTTGGCGCGCACAGTGCCTTGGCGAAAGGCCACTTCATCAATATCCATCACATCGGCGCTCATCAGGCTGACTAATTCACCTTCGAGCAGCATTTTCACCACCATACCCGCAGCATGGGGTGTGATGCCGTAAACGCCCGAATGGATTTTTACCCCAGCAGGAACACCAAGCACGGGTAATTTATCGTCGATAACGGCTTGTTCAAACACGCTATACACATCGCGCGCGGTGCCATCGCCCCCCGCAAACAGTAATAAATCTAACGGTTCATCAAGCAAGGTACGCACAACGGCTTGCGTGTCTATCGCTTGAGTTTTATCCGGAGTTTGATACACGACACGGGTGTTAAAACCTAAGGCGTTGGCGGCATCCTCCCCCATCACACCTGAGGCGGTAATGATTTCGATATCTTTGGCAAAAGGGGCAATCACTTCTAAGGCTTGCATCATGCGTTTTATTGCCTTGGGCTCGGCACCTAAGGCGAGTGCCTGCTCGGCCACGCCATCGCTGCCCTTAAGACCCACACTACCACCTAAACCCGCCAGTGGATTGATGACTAAGCCTAAACGAAACCGGATCACCTTAACCTCTCTTGTTAATTATTCTAGTTTTTACAATGAGTTATTTTTCACAATAAAATATAAGCTTATGCAGCAATCGCTTGCGCCCTATCCTTAGGGATCAAAAATACCGCTAACATGGCCGCAAAGGCACAGGCCGCCGCAAATACCCAAGACCATACAGCGCCGCTACCATCACCCCAGATATAACCGCAAATCCACGTTCCGAGTGCGCCGCCAACCCCAAAGCTTAAGCTGGCATACAGGGCTTGTCCTTGACTGCGATGACTGGCATCAAAATTTCGATGCACAAATTGAATCGAGGCCGCATGGGTCAAACCGAAGGTGAACGCATGCAGCACTTGGCTTAACCCCAGCAATAACATGCTCTCAACACCAAATGCCACCAGCAACCAACGCACGGCGGTCATAGCGATACTGACGACAAGCAAGGTATTGACGCCATAACGTCCAAGCAAGCGAGGCGCAAACATAAACATCACGATTTCGGCCATTGCCCCGAGGGCGACAAAAATCCCCGCGGCCGCTTCGGTGTAACCCGCCTGCTTAAGGTAGAGCACAAAGAAACCGTAAAAAGATCCAGCGCTCATCTGTAATAACATCGCCGACACCATGAACCACAGAATGGGCTTAGTCCATTTAAGCGGTTGTCGCACCTGCCCTTGAGGGCGAACAGCTCGATTCGCAGGCAACGGCAAGGCGCTGACCAGCATCCCTGTAAACAAGGCTAAACCAATATAAGGCAACACCTCGGTACCCCATTGGCCGATGGCAAAACCGGCACCAACCACTAAGCAGATATAGCCAATGCTGCCAAAACTGCGGATTTGTCCATAGCGGCTGGCATTTTCACCTAAGGTTTCGAGGGTGATCACCTCAAGCTGCGCCAAAATCGCGTTCCAGAAGAAGGTATACAGCGCAAGGCTCAGCGCCATATACACAAAGCCACCGTGGTAGAAGAAACTCAAATACGCCAGCATCGCCGCGCCCGCGCCCATCTTCACCAATTCGGAGCGCATGCCGGTGCGATCGGCCACCTTAGCCCACACATTAGGTGCCACGATACGGGTCGCCATTAAAATCGCCAGCAAAAAACCGATTTCTTGAGGGTTAAATCCACGGTTTTCGAAGAAGACCCCAAGGTAAGGGATCATAGTGCCGAGAATTGAAAAGAAGAAAAAATAACAGGCACATAGCCAGCGTAACTGCTGGCTTGTGCTAGAGATTGTTGGCATTAACGCATTCCATTTATTACACAGCCGCTATGCATATTTATTCCATGCAGACTGTCTCATTCATCGCGCCTATCTCATGCCGAGAATCGGTGTATGACTGCGAACATCCTGATTTTGAGCTCTGTGTCTTAACAGATGATCCATCAACACAATCGCCAGCATAGCTTCGGCGATCGGTACCGCGCGGATCCCGACACAGGGGTCGTGACGACCTTTAGTCACCACTTCCGCCATTTCCCCTTGGGCCGTCATGCTTTGGCCCGGCACACTGATACTCGAGGTCGGTTTTAATGCAATATGGGCGACGATGGGTTGACCCGATGAAATGCCGCCAAGTATGCCACCGGCATGATTTGATTCAAAACCCAGCGGCGACATTAAATCGCGCCCTTCCGAGCCCTTTTGCGTCACAACGCCAAAACCATCACCGATTTCAACGCCTTTTACCGCGTTTATGCCCATTAAGGCATGGGCGATGTCGGCATCTAGCCTATCGAACACGGGTTCGCCCAGTCCAACGGGAACGCCAGTCGCCACTACAGAGATTTTGGCCCCTATCGAATCACCGGATTTTTTCAGCTCGCGCATATATTCATCAAGCGCCTCGAGCTTACTCGCATCGGGGAAGAAAAAGGCATTCTGCTCGATTTGACTAAAATCGAGGGTCTCGGCACTAATCGGCCCAAGTTGAGACATATAGCCTTGAATATTAATGCCATGCACTTGTTTTAAATACTTTTTCGCCACAGCACCCGCAGCGACCCGCATAGCAGTTTCGCGGGCCGATGAGCGGCCACCACCACGGTAATCACGCAGGCCATACTTTTGCTGATAGGTGTAATCGGCGTGTCCTGGGCGGAATAAATCTTTGATATTAGAGTAATCTTGGCTGCGCTGATCGGTGTTTTCGATCAGAAGCCCAATGGAGGTGCCTGTGGTTTTGCCTTCAAACACACCGGATAAGATCCGTACTTCATCAGGCTCACGGCGCGCGGTGGTATAACGGGATGTGCCAGGACGACGGCGGTCTAAATCATGCTGCATATCGGCTTCGGTGAGTTCGAGCCCTGGTGGGCAACCATCAATAATACAACCGAGCGCCACACCGTGACTTTCACCGAAGGTAGTCACCACAAAATTTTGACCAATACTGTTTCCAGACATCCGCTTTTTACACCTTAAATGATTTGCTTATCGCTCCGCGCCCAGCAATGGCTGGACAATTCTTTTTCCCGCTGCAAGCCTAACTGGCAGCGGGAAAAGACTCAACCTAATTTATGTGCTTATTGTGATTATTGCGCGTCGCGATAAATAGCAAAAAGCGATTGATGTTCGACCAGTTGATCACGAGTCAGCACAAACACACCGTCACCGCCGTGTTCAAAACTAACCCAAGTAAAAGGCACTTCAGGGAATTGCTCCATCAGATGCACCATAGAGTTACCCACCTCAACCACTAAAATTCCCGTTGGTGTCAGGTATTGGGCTGCATTCGCTAAAATACGTTTGGTTAAATCGAGGCCGTCACGACCCGAAGCTAAACCAATCGCAGGCTCATGGTGGTATTCATCTGGCATATCGCCGATATCTTCTTCATCCACATAGGGCGGATTAGAGACAATCAAATCATATTGTGGACCTTCAGGAATGGCTGAAAACAGATCCGATTGCATCGGGAAAACTCTGTCCATCACGCCTAAGGTTTCAACGTTGATTTGCGCCACATCGAGGGCATCTTCACTGATATCCAGCGCATCAACCTCGGCCTCATCAAATTCGTAAGCACAGGCAATCGCGATACAACCACTGCCAGTACATAAATCTAAAATACGATTAACGGGTTTGCCGTATAACCAAGGGCCAAAGCGATTGGCAATCATCTCTGCGATAGGTGAACGTGGTACCAATACGCGCTCATCCACATAGAACTCAAGCCCTGCAAAGCGCGCTTTATTAGTTAAATAAGGCACTGGCAAACGTTCACGTACGCGGCGAATGATCAGCTCAACGATTTTGTGTTTTTCGCTGCTGGTTAAGTTACTTAAAATCACCTGTTGGCCGATTTCTTCGGGCAAGTGCAGCGCATGAAACACTAAGGCGATAGCCTCATCCCACGCGTTATCCGTCCCGTGGCCATAGTACACATTGGCATCATTAAAGCGGCTCACCGCCCAACGCAACATGTCACCTATGGTGCGTAACTCTGTCACAGCTTCATCTACAAAGATCTTATCCAAAACGCTCTCCCGCTTGTTTGTTCGCAAACATTGTAACTGAACTCTATTCAGAAACCATAGGATTCAATAGAATACCCGCCATGAATAATGACGATGATAAAGAAGGCATGGCGATGTTTTCAGCGCTGATCGAGGGGATAAAACCTATCGCCCAAGATAAGCGGCATTTTCGCACGCCCCTAAAAACCAAACAGGAAATTGAACTGAAAGAGCAGCAACTGCATTCTAACAGTTATTTCTCAGATACTTATCAACCTCTGCTGCCCGTTCAGGGGCCAATGCGTTGGCTCGATGAGGGTGTCGATAGTCTCGAGCTTAAACGCTTAAGACGCGGCGATTACCAACCGGATTTATTGCTGGACTTACACGGTTACCGTCAATCCGAGGCTAAACTCGAACTCGCGGCGCTGATCCAAGCCTGCGTAAAACAGCAAAGCCAATGTTGTTGTGTGATGCACGGTTACGGCACTGGCATACTAAAACAACAGGTGCCTATGTGGTTGGTGCAACATCCGATGGTAAAAGCGTTTCATCAGGCCCCCAAGGAATGGGGTGGCGATGCGGCGCTGCTGGTGCTTATTGATATTGGCGACCAACCACATCGACGTTAATGGACGTATTTATCCTCTAAAAACAAAGGGCCCACTAATGTGAGCCCTTTGTTTTATCGAATGAATTAACTAATGCTGTGGGGCGCATGTTGCCAAACAATGCTGGCCTGCTCGGCATGTTTATCTATCAGAGTAATTCCTGAGGTGGCAAACAAGGGCGGCTCAACACCCGCGACTAGCTCGCTGACCAAATAGCCCAAGAGTGGCATATGGGAAATCACCAACACTTTATCGGCCTTGTACAATTCGGCATAGGCAACAATTAAAGCGGCTACATTGGCAGGATCGCCTGACGGCACTAAATCATCCACGACCAGCCATTTGCGAGGCTCGGGGAAATGTTGACTCAATTCTTGCCAGGTTTGCTGCGCACGTAAATAAGGGCTGACCAAAACAAGATCAAAATCGCTGACACTTCTGGCTAACCAGTTACTCATTAAGACAGTATGGTGTCTTCCTAAATCGGTAAGCGTTCTGTCCCTATCCGACTGAGCATTAAATCCAGCGTCACCATGTCGCATCAAAAATAGCTGCATACTTCTCTCGCTACCCACACTTGTTTTTGTTTTATCCCAATTGTAGCCCTAAAATGGATTTCAACAAACCTTGTAAGGGTTAATCTTTAGTCGATAAACACAAGAGATATTTGCCAAAAACCATTAAGACTATCAATATATAACAAGCCATCGTTACCGGAGTGTCTCTTTGCAAGCCTCTCAGTCTATTTACAAAAGTCCAAACGATCATCGTCAGTACCGTTATCTCGTGTTAGATAATGCCCTCAGGGTATTATTGGTCGAAGATTTGGACGCCAGCCAAGCCGCCGCTTCCATGGCGGTGGCCGTAGGACATTTTGATGATCCTGTGGATAGACCCGGTATGGCACATTTTTTAGAACATATGCTCTTTTTAGGCACGGAAAAATTCCCCGACTCCGGCGAGTATCATGCCTTTATCAATCAGCACGGCGGCAGTAATAATGCGTGGACCGGCACAGAGCACACGAATTTCTTTTTTACCATCAACGCCGACGTGTTTGCCGACTCCCTAGACAGATTTAGCCAATTCTTTATCGCCCCCAAGTTTGACCTCGACCTAGTCGATAGGGAGCGCCAAGCGATTGAATCTGAATTTAGTTTAAAGCTGAAGGACGATATCCGCCGCACCTATCAAGTGCTTAAAGAAACCGTCAATCAACAGCATCCGTTTTCGAAATTTTCTGTCGGCAATTTAGTCACCCTTGGCGGAGAACAGGCGCAGGTCAGAAGCGAGCTATTGGCGTTTTATCAAAGCCATTACAGTGCCAATTTAATGACGCTCTGTTTAGTCGCCCCGATGCCGTTAGATGAGCTTCAGGCGCTGGCGGTCGAATATTTCAGTGCGGTCCGCAACTTAAACTTAGTCAAACAGTATCCTGATGTGCCGTTGTTTTCAGAAAATGAACTGCTTAAGCAAATCAATATTGTCCCCTTAAAGGAACAAAAGCGTTTAAGTATCAGTTTTAACTTCCCTGGCATCGACCACTACTACAAACGCAAGCCGCTGACCTACATTAGCCATATCCTGGGTAATGAGAGTAAGGGCAGCCTGCTGTCGTATCTTAAAGAACAGGGGTTAGTGAATAATCTCTCCGCAGGTGGCGGAGTCAATGGCTATAACTTCAAGGACTACAGCATAGGTCTGCAACTGACCGACAAAGGCGTGGCCAATATTGACGATATTGTGTGCTGCTGCTTTGAGTATATCGAGCTGATAAAAACCCAAGGCCTTGAGGATTGGCGCTATCTAGAACGAGCGAATCTGCTCAAGATGGCATTTCGCTATCAGGAGCAGGTGAAATCCCTCGATTTAGCCAGCCACTTAAGCATCAACATGCACCACTACGAAGTGGAAGACTTAGTCTTTGGTGACTATCGCATGGATGGCTTAGATATTAGCGAAACCCTTGAGCTATTGAGCTTAATGACGCCGCAAAATATGCGCTTGCAACTCATCGCACAGTCCGTAAAGACTGACCGCAAAGCCAATTGGTACCATACGCCATATCAGGTCTTACCGATAAAACCCGAATCCCTTGCCCGTTGGCAAGTGACACAAATTCGCCCTGAGTTGCAATTGCCCGCAGCCAATCCCTTTATCGTGGCTGACTCCATTGCGCGCCCCGATAAAAGTGAAGTCGCCGTGCCTGTGATTGTCGCTGAATCAACGGGATACCGGATTTGGCATAAAAAAGACGATGAGTTTAATGTCCCGAAAGGCCATATGTATCTATCGCTTGATTCGGAACAGGCGAGTAAAACCCCAAAACATGCTGCCCTCACCCGCTTATACGTTGAGATGTTGCTCGATTACTTGACTGAGCCGACTTACCAAGCGGAAGTCGCTGGACTTAGTTATAACATTTACCCTCATCAGGGCGGGATCACACTGCATCTATCTGGCTTTACGGGTAATCAAGAAACGCTGTTAGCCCTGCTGATCCAAAAGGCGAGAGAACGTAATTTCACCGAAGAACGGTTTGCGTTAATTAAATCTCAGCTGCTGCGTAGCTGGCAAAACCTAGCGCAAGCCAAACCGATTTCGCAACTATTCACGAGCTTGACTGCCACACTGCAAAAACGCAGCTACGAGCCTGCTCGCATGGCGCAGATGCTTGAAAATATCACCTTAAATGATCTGCATAACCATGTACGCGCCTTTTACGAAAAGATTTACCTTGAAGGGCTGATTTACGGCGATTGGCTAGTGTCAGAGGCGCAAGCCTTAGGAAAACGACTGGAGCATATCTTGTCCCTCGTCTCTAGCCCAAGCGCAGAGTCGACCCGTGAATTAATCAACTTAACCGGGCAAGGCACTCTCCTTCGGGAATTGTCGATAGACCATCAAGACAGTGCGATTATTGTTTATTATCAATCAGCTATAGCAACACCTGAAAAAATGGCGCTGTTTAGCTTACTCAACCACACTATGTCTTCGACCTTCTTCCATGAGTTACGTACCGAAAAACAATTGGGCTACATGGTCGGCACAGGTTATCTGCCACTCAATCGCCATCCGGGACTCATTTTCTATATTCAATCCCCGACAACGGGACCGCTGCATTTATTAGAGGCAATCGATGAATTTATCGCGGACTTTAATTATGCAGTGATGCAAATTACCAATGAAGAATGGGAAAGCACTAAACAGGGACTCATCAATCAAGTGATGGAACATGATGCTAACCTAAAAACCCGTGGTCAGCGTTATTGGGTGAGCGTGGGCAACCGTGATTATCAGTTTAATCAGCGTGAATTAGTGGTCGCAGAAATCAACAAACTCACTCGCCCAGATCTTATTAAGTTTATGATGCGAAAAATGCGCACTAAGCATAGCGATAGACTGGTGCTTTTTAGCACAGGTTCTGCCCATGCGGCCCAGTCAGCGCTCAAATCAGAGAATATGATTACCGATCTTAAACTCTTTAAACAAAACACTGAAAAGTTCAATTTTTAGGCTGCAATCTCAAAACAGATCATGAATTGAGAATTTGAACTAAACAAACAAAAGCGCTGTGTTACGGGTTTTACCTAGTCGTATCTCTTGTCTTTGTATAAAAATTTGATGCAAAAAGCGGTCAATCCTCTTGATAGATGAAAAAGGATGCAAAATCCAACGCCATCTATCTGCAATCAAAAGGATTTTTTACATTCTCACTTTTGACAAAAGCAAGTATTTCTGGAAAAGTGATGTAACACAATTGTTTCATGGCATCCTCGGACAATACTAAGAACAACACTATGCCGAAAATACTCTTAAAAATCGTCTTAATCGCTTTTTTTGGCATTCATGCATTAGAAGACGTAAACGCATCTCCATTTTCAAATAAATCACCTATTATTCTCCAATCACAATCGTTTGGTGTACCTGAAGGGCTTTCCCAAAGTACAGTCACGTCCATTGTTACGGATAATGACGGATACATTTGGATTGGTACACTTAATGGACTCAACAGATTCGATGGCAAAGAGTTTAAACATTATTACGCTGACGAAAGCACTTCTGGATTGCCCAGTTCCTTTATTAGAAGCCTACTAATTACTGAAGACGGTAAACTACTTGTCGGTACAGACAAGGGACTTGTTATATATGATAAATATGATGAATCACTTAAAAGTGTGAATATAAAAAATGAACATTTGAATGGTGAAATATGGAGTTTATCGAACAATGATTTTACTAAAGAAGTTTTAGTAGGAACAAATAAGGGTATACTTAGCCTTAACTTAAACAATCAAAAAATAAGTTCAGAATTCATCCAGAATGAATATTTTGAAGTAAAGAAGAGCTTAAACATTGGAAAAAAAATATTCATAAAAAGTTATAATGGTAACCTATATGAAATTAATAATGGCAGTAAGATAAAGATCATTGACAACGTACTCGACATAGAAAAGTATAACAATACTCTGTATGTATCAACAAGTAATGGACTCTATAGCCATAATGACAGTGGAACAATAAAGCTATCAAACAATAAATATACATTTTTAAGTCACAGTGAAAGTGAGCTTTTGGGAGTAGAAGAAAACAAAATATACTCACTTAATAACGACCCGCGCCTGATCGGCACGCTAAGTGAGGGAAAAAGTAAAAGCAATAAAACATACTTATTAGCAACAAAAGATTATCTAGCTATAGGTATGAATAATCAAGGATTTGAAGTAGTAAGGAAGTCAAAGAACCTTATACTAAGTACAAATTTAATAAAAGATAATGTTTGGCACATTAGCAAGACCTTTGATGGCAACATACTAGTTTCATCCGACGATAGCATTCTTCGATGTTATGACACTAAACTTAACTTAATACAAACTTACCAAACAGGCATTATTGGTTATAAAAATGCAGTAATGACCAAAAGTGGAATTTATATTGGAAGTGAAACTGGAATAATTTTTTTAAATAAAGATGGTATTATAAGTAACATACTAGAAAACGAGCAAGTTACAACCATTGAGGTGATTAATAAGGAACAAGATATTATCGCTGGAACCACCTCTGGCAAGGCTATAATCATAAAAAACAATCTTGTCAACAAAACAATCACAACAAATAAAAGTGACCCCATATTCGAGACACTTTACATATCAGACTCTGACATATATTTAGCAAGCCAGAATGGTTTATATCATTACGTCGATGGTATTTTCAATAAGTTATCAGAAGAATTAACCTACAGCATTTCAAAATTTGAAGATAAAATTATATTTGGAACTGCAACATCAATAATGGAGTATGACCCCAACAGCAAAAAAGTAGAAAAAATATTCTCTGACAACAAAGAAATTTACTCCATATTAACCTTGGATGGTAATATTTTTGCATCATCCCTAGGTCAAATAGTTTTAATTGAAGGCGACAGTAGCTACATTCTTTCAACTAACAATGGCAGTCAATATGAATATAATACCAGAAGTGGTGTTGTTATCGATAACGACAATATTTTCTTCGGCGGTATTGATGGATTAAGTTTAATATCTAAAGATATAGTTGTTGAACATATAAAAAAATCCTCTCCTCCTGAGACGCTCATCTCTGGATTACGTGTTTTTAACTCTATAATAGAGGGTGACGGAGAGTATTTCACCGGTTCAATAAGCAAATCAGAAAGTATAAAGCTGAAATACTCAGATTACCCATTCACACTTACGTTTAACTCACCAACATCAGAGTCATCTTCTACGTCTTATTATTACAAAATGGCTGGTCTATCCGACGAATGGATTGCCTCAAATAAAATAAATTCAGCAACCTATACGAATCTATCTCCCGGCGAGTATTTTTTCAAAGTGTATGCGGTTGATTTGTTGACACAAAAAAATGGTCCCGTAAAAAATTTAAGAGTTATAGTTACACCGCCTTGGTGGTTGTCGAATTTAGCAAAATCACTTTATTTAATTATTGTAATTTTTATACTACTTGGAATTACAAAATCAATCCTACGTAAACGTGAGGTTCAACGTCAAATTGCATTAAGCGAAGAACGTCTAAAGCTTTCTTTATGGGGAAGTGGCGATGAGATGTGGGACTGGGATATTGAGACCGGCAATATTTTCCGTTCGAATATTTGGGGGGCATTGGAATTCCCGAGAGATGGTCACCGTTCTGGCAACAGTGATGAAGAAAGTAATATTCATCCCATGGATCAAGAGCGTGTAAGAGAAGCGCTCAATAAACACTTCTACGGTGAAACCGATCATTTTGAAGCAGCATATAGAGTTAAAGGCAAAGATGATAGTTGGATCTGGATCCTAGACCGAGCTAAAATCGTAGAAAGAGACGATAAAGACAATGCGCTACGGATGACGGGGACAATTAAAAACATCAGCCAGTTCAAGCAAAAGGAAGAACAATTAAAACTGTTCGAAAAGGCCATTGAAAATATTTCCGAAGGTATGTTTATTCTCGACAGTGAATATCGATTTGTTGAGGTGAACGAAGCGTGTTGTAGAATTTCTCAGCGTAATCGAACTGATTTTATTGGAAATCTGCTTACCTTTGATTTGTATCCGGAGTCCTTTACTAATCAAATTCGTACCATGTTAAAACAACAAGGTCGTTGGGCCAGCGAAGTTGAAGCAAGCCGTGGTGACAAGAGCCATTTCCATATGGAACTCACAATTGATGCCATTTACGATGAATTAGGTGAGTTATCGCATTACGTTGGAGTATTTTCTGATATATCGAGACGTAAACAGCAAGAAGAAGAGCTTCGTAAACTCACCAACAATGACCTATTAACGGGGCTGCCCAATCGCTCAAACTTGCAAGTCACCTTAGGAAACTTAGTTAATAAAGAAATTACCCATGCCTTAATGGTACTCGATCTCGACAATTTTAAGCGTATCAATGACTCCTTAGGCCACCAAATTGGCGATCAGTTACTCAAACTCGTGTCCGTCAGAATTAAGTCTGTTGTTCCTAAAAACACCAGCATCTATCGCCTAGGTGGCGATGAGTTTGCAATTGTACTCGATAAAACATCTGACATTAGCGCCTGTGCAGCGATTGCAGGACGTGTCATTGAAGCCTTTAAAACCATGTTTGAAATCGACCATGAGCAGCTGGTTTTGGGCGTGAGTATTGGTATTGTTTTCTACCCTGAAGATGAACAGAGTGAGCAAGCACTACTGAGAAAAGCGGATATTGCCATGTATCATGCTAAATCTGCTGGCGGTAATTGTTACCAATTCTACTCAGAATCCCTTAACCAACATGCGATTAAACAATTAGAAATTGAAAACCTAATTCGTGAAGGATTAAAAGAAGATTTATTCGAGGTGTATTATCAACCCAAAGTCGATCTTAAAAGTGGTCATGTCGCGGGGATGGAAGCCTTAGTCCGTTTAAATCATCCCACGCGTGGATTAGTCCCACCAAATGATTTTATTCCTCTTGCAGAAGAAAATGGTCTCATTATCGAAATCGGTGAAATTGTGCTGAGAAAAGCCTGTTTTGCTGCGCAGAAATGGCGTGAACAAGGGCTCTTTAAAGGAAGAGTCGCCGTCAATTTATCGTCGCGTCAGTTTGCCCTACCCGATCTACAGCAAAGAATAGAATCTATTTTGCGCTTGACACAATTACCAGCCTCCCACTTGGAACTTGAAATCACCGAGGGGACGGTTATTAAGCAGCCAGAGATGGCCATAACTGTTATGCAGCAATTAGCGAAGATGGGGGTTAGTCTAGCGTTAGATGATTTCGGTACGGGTTATTCCTCACTGTCTTACTTAAAACGATTCCCTATTCATACGCTTAAAATCGATAAAGCCTTTGTCGATGATATTGATAAATCAGACCGAGATTTGAAGATGGTCGATTCGATCATTACCATCGCACACAATATGGGTCTGTCGGTTGTCGGTGAAGGTGTTGAACAAGCCGCGCAGCTAAATATCCTACGAGCCCTTAATTGCGAAGAAATACAAGGTTATATCTTTAGCAAAGCGATAAATGAAACCGAATTTACTCAGTTGCTGCAAGATGATCGCAGTAAATTAATGCCTCACCACAACATTATCTGATCATTACATTATCTCTCAATCGGTAGTTTGAAACATTGGCACAACATCTGCATTCAGCTGTTCAGTGTCAAAAAATAAAACATTATCAACTACCCTGAGAGATAAAATGATGAAAGGAATTCTAACTGCTGCAGCATTACTGTCTACTATCGGCTTTGTAACAACCACATCAGCCATTGAAACAACTGTAGAGAATAACCTCTCTCAAACTGTTGTTTCATCCGAAGCGACTAAAGTAGTTAATCAAGAAGTGGCTGGTTCTCCATATGTAAAGTTTAAACCCCTTGAAGTCGCGGGTTCTCCATATGTGAAGTTCAAACCCCTTGAAGTCGCGGGTTCTCCATATGTGAAATTCAAGCCCCTTGAAGTCGCGGGTTCTCCATATGTGAAATTCAAGCCCCTTGAAGTCGCGGGTTCTCCATATGTGAAATTCAAGCACCTTGAAGTCGCGGGTTCTCCATATGTGAAATTCAAGCCCCTTGAAGTCGCGGGTTCTCCATATGTGAAATTCAAATCCCTTGAAGTCGCGGGTTCTCCATATGTGAAATTCAAGCCCCTTGAAGTCGCGGGTTCTCCATATGTGAAATTCAAATCCCTTGAAGTCGCGGGTTCTCCATATGTGAAATTCAAACCACTAGAACAAGTCGCATAACTTTAATCAGGTGAAGGAGAGTGTCTATGTTAAATTCAATCAAAAAAGCACTTGGTTTCGCAAAGCCTGTTCGTAAAAAAGTGAAATTACCAGAAGGCTTAAACCACCTTGAAGTGATCCCTGCAAAGGGTTGGTGGAATTAATTCCACTTTAAGCGGAAATATGCCGTTTACAGAGCCTAGAGCCATTTTGCTAGCGCGCGGCCTAGGCCAATAAAAAAGGAGCTTAATGCTCCTTTTTTATTGGCCACATTTACGAAAAACCATATACATTAAGCGGTTAATCTAACGTCAGAAGTCTGGCGCATTCTGCTTAACGCAATACGTTTGTGGGAAGAAAACAGTGGAAACGCTAAAGGACCCAGTATAAATCCCATTACAGCCCAGTAGCTTACCGATAGTCCTGCTCTAAAAGCCGCAACACCAAAACACCAGGAACAACCCACAGACAAGGCGACAACGATATAAAACATGAATCCCACAGCAACCTCTTTATCGGCTAAGTCATGATAGTGCAAGTCAAAAAATAGCAGTTCTCAATACAAATAAACTCTAAGCAAGACTACTTATCTGCACTAATCAACATCTACATACACGGCGTCACGGCACAACTGCCGTAAATAGGCACGCCATAATACAAGATCCCCCTGACAAATGTGAACATTTTTTAGGCAAAAATTAGCCTGGAGGCAATAAAAAAGCGGTATCGGATTGCCGCTTTTTTAATCGAAACCTTTTTATGCACCTAGAAGAAACGAGTCTTTTCTGCCGCCATCGCCTTAAGACGTGGACATGGCTCAAATCGGTCGCCGTATTGAGCCTGATAACGTTCCAGTATGCTCACTAAATTATCGGCCCCTAGAGTATCGATATAGTGGAATGGGCCACCCAAGAATGGTGGGAAACCAATACCGAAGATAGCGCCAATATCACCATCACGCGGTGAAGCAATAATGCCGTCATCTAAGCAGCGCACAGCTTCATTGAGCATTTGCACGACACAACGTTCTGCTACCGCGCTCATTTCTTTATCGATACCCGGTTTGATACCTAATACGCCATATACACTTTCATCCACGGCTTTCTTCTTGCTCGACGCTTTATTGCCAGCAGCATATTGATAGAAACCTTTGCCATTTTTACGGCCTTTTCTATCATCGCTCAGTAACTTATCGAAGGCTGCAGGGGCTTTAAAGCGCTCACCGAGTTCTTTTTCAAGGATTGGAGCGATTTTAGCACCGACATCGATACCCACTTCATCGAGCAAAGTGATAGGGCCAACGGGGAAGCCGAATTTCACTAAGGCTTTGTCTAAGTGCTCAATACTCTGCCCTTCCAGCAGCAATTGCGCAGCTTCGTTCATGTAAAGTGCGAGGATACGGTTAACATAAAAACCGGCACCGTCTTGTACCACGATTGGCGTTTTACCCTGTTTGCGGGCAAAGGCCACTGTGGTGGCAATCGTCTCAGGAGACGTTTTCGCATGGGCAATCACTTCCACCAGCGGCATTTTTTCTACGGGTGAGAAATAATGTAAGCCAATCACATTTTCAGGACGGCTGGCCGCTTGTGCAATTTGGCCAATGGGTAAAGATGAGGTGTTAGATGCAAAAATCGTGTGCTCACCGCATTCACGCTCAATATCTTTAACCATCTGATGTTTAAGCGCTAAATCCTCAAATACGGCTTCTACAACAATATCAGCGTCCTTAACGCCTTTATATTCGGTCGTCGTTGTCATCAATGCCATTAAATTGTCGCGAACGGCTGGCGTCATATGACGACGTTTAACGCCTTTATCCAATAACTTATAGGCGTAGGAAAGCGCATTGCTTAAGCCCTTTTCGTTAATGTCTTTTACCCTTGCAGGAATTTTAGCCTTAGTCGTCGTGACCGAAGCAATACCACCGCCCATCAAACCGCCACCTAAGATCACGGCTTTTTTGACTTTACGTGGTGTCGCCCCTTCGGCGCCAGTTTCTTTCTTCATCTCTGTGGTGGCAAAGAAAATACTGCGCAGCGCCTCAGATTCTTTCGACACTACCAGCTCAGCAAAATGGCTGGCCTCGACCTCAAGCCCTTTTTGCATCCCCTTCGCCATACCTTGGCGCACGCAATCAATAATTTTTGCCGGTGCAGGATAGTTGCCTTGGGTTTTCTTAGCGACTTGCTTGGCAGCTTGATCGAAAATAATGTTACGACCGAATCCTGTGCCTTCGAGTAATTGATTGACCAGCGATTTTTTAACTGGTTTCGCACTGCGCTTCCCCGCAAGCGCCATTTCCACCGCGGTTTGCAGTAGAATCGTCTGTGGTACTACGTCGTTGACTAAGCCCATCTTTAACGCTTGTTTAGGACGAATTTGTTTACCCGTCAACATCATATCCAGTGCAGTAGTGATCCCCACTAAACGAGGTAAACGCTGAGTACCGCCGCCACCGGGTAATAAACCGAGTTGCACTTCGGGGACGCCCAGCATGGTCTTACCATCATCACTACACACACGTTGATGACAGGCGAGCGCAAGCTCTAAACCGCCCCCTAAACAGGCGCCATGTATCGCGGCAACCACAGGGATATTCAAGGCTTCTAACTCGTTAAACACCACATGCCCTTGCTGGGATAGGGCCTTAGCATCGCCCGCCGTTTGGCAAGCATCGAGCATAGAGATATCCGCACCAGCTACGAAGGAGTCTTTTTTACCCGAAATCAGCACTAGGCCACGGATACTGCTATCGCGTTTAATCTCAGACAGGATCTCACTGATCTCAGGGCCAAATTCTGCCTTGAGGGTATTCATGGTTTCGCCGGGTACGTCCATCGTTAGAATGGCGATACCGTCTTCACGGCGGGTTAAATTAAATGTCTTTTCCATCGCCATTACTCCACTTCCACAATCATTGCAGCCCCTAAACCACCCGCAGCACAGGCCGTTGCCAGACCCGTTCCGCCGCCACGACGCTTAAGCTCACGGCAAACCTGAGTGATTAAACGTGTTCCTGTGGCCGCAAATGGATGGCCGTAAGCTAAAGAACCACCAAGCACGTTAAATTTGCTCATATCGATTTCACCAATGGCACGATTACGCCCTAATTTTTCTTCGGCAAATTTCTTTGAGGCAAACATCTGCATGTTGGCTAAGGTTTGTGCCGCGAAAGCTTCATGCATTTCGATGAGGGTTAAATCTTCTAATTCCATGCCGGCGCGCTTTAATGCCAATGGCGTTGCATAGGATGGCCCCATCAGCATGTCTTGCCAGACATCAATCGCGGTAAATGCGTAGCTCTTAATGTAACCAATAGGTTGATAACCCAAGGCTTTAGCACGACCTTCGCTCATCAAAATGATCGCGGAGGCACCATCGGTTAGCGGCGTACTGTTAGCGGCCGTCACGCTGCCATGCTTTTTATCGAAAGCGGGACGCAGTTTAGCGTAAGAGCTTAAATCGGAGTTTTCACGAATGTTATTATCGCGCTCAATAAACTGTTTGTAAGGGGGAACATGGGCCACCATCACTTCGTCACGTAGGTGACCTGAAGCCCAAGTTTCACTCGCCAACGTGTGGGAGCGGTGCGCCAATGCATCTTGGTCGGCGCGGCTGATGTTGTATGTCTTGGCCATTTGCTCCGCGGTTTGTCCCATAGACAATCCCGTAGAATACTCGGCAACGGCAGGCGGCACAGGCAGTAAATCTTTAATGCCTAAACGGCGGAAAATTTGTAACTTTTGGCCAAAGCTGCGGGCTTTATTCAAATCGACTAAGGCATGGGCAAGCTTTTTAGACACACCAATAGGTAATACAGAAGAAGAGTCTGCGCCGCCGGCAATACCGATCTCGATATTGCCGGTCATGATTGACTCAGCCACATTCACCGCAGATTGGAAACTGGTCGCACAAGCACGGGTCACACTATAGGCATCGGTTGACACATCCATGCCCGTTCCTAACACGATTTCACGGGCAATATTCGGTGCCGCAGGCATTTGTACCACCTGACCATACACCAGTTGCTCAATCAACTTAGGGTCCAGTTCGCTACGGGCCAGCAGTTCGTTAACCACCATTTTGCCCATATCGAGCGCCGACACACCGTGGAATGCGGTCGCCTGTTTCGCAAATGGCGTTCTTAAGCCCGCCACAATGGCGATACGCTCACCCTTTGCGTTAGTTACCTGTTGTCTATCACTCATTTGTCACCCTCTTTATGTGCGCTATCGCTGAGAGATTTCAGGCGGCGCTATCGATTTCCATGTTTGCCCTGCTGTGGCCTAAAAAGGCGCATAACAGGTCTGACCATTAAAGTGTGATCTGATTCTAACTTCTTGTCAGCAAGTTTTAAACACCTGTTTGTTTTTTTAACACTAGCCAAACCCTTAGGGAATTCTTTACCATATTCGTTGTCTATAGCCCACACACGTATTTTCAATCGATATTTTCAACCTAAAAAACGAGTAGCATCATGCCTTTGAGTCGCTTCCACGCATTACGCACTTACCTAAATAAGGTTGTTTTAGGGCAGCCAGTTTTGACCGAAAACCTGCTCATTGCCCTCATTGCCAATGGCCATTTATTAGTAGAAGGCCCACCAGGTCTTGCTAAAACCCGTGCGGTTAAAGCCCTCTGCGATGGTGTTGAAGGGGATTTCCACCGGATCCAATTTACCCCTGACCTACTGCCAGCCGACCTTACGGGTACGGATATCTATCGCTCACAAACTGGCACCTTTGAATTTGAAGCGGGCCCGATTTTCCACAATCTGATCCTCGCCGATGAAATCAACCGCGCCCCCGCTAAGGTGCAGTCGGCGTTATTAGAGGCCATGGCCGAAGGTCAAGTGACCGTGGGTAAAAACAGTTATAAGTTGCCGCCACTCTTCCTCGTGATGGCAACTCAAAACCCCTTAGAAAACGAAGGCACTTATCCGCTGCCCGAAGCCCAGCTCGACCGCTTTTTAATGCACCTGAATTTAGATTATCCAAGCGGTGACACTGAAATCGAGATCCTGCGCCAATCCCGCCAAGAAGCACTCACCCATGAGTTGCCGACTGCGGAACCCATTGCACAGGCCGATATTTTTGCCGCCCGAGATGAAGCGATGGAAATCTATCTCGCCGAACCGCTTGAGAAATACATAGTCGAAATCATTATGGCGACCCGCCAACCCGCCCGTTACAGCGACGAGCTGGCAAAATGGTTAGAGTACGGTGTGAGTCCGCGTGCGACGATTTCGCTGGAGCGCTGCGCCCGTGCCAGAGCTTGGTTACACGAGCGCGATTTTGTCTCTCCCGAAGACATTCAAGCCGTTGCCCCCAATGTGTTAAGACACAGACTGCTGCTGAGTTATCAAGCGCAGGCCGAGGGTGTCAGCCGCGACCAAGTGATCAACCATATTTTGACTCAGGTCGCCGTCCCTTAATCTCAGGGCATAGACTGGATACGCGGGCTGATAAATCCTAGGTAACTGAATCGCTTTGTATGAGTAGCTTTGAATGAATAACAGTGTGCTAAACACATCTCTACACGGTGATGGCAATCCACATGGCTTGCCATTATTTGCCGACGGGCTGCATTTAACCGAGAAAGAACTGCTAGCCTGCCAGACGATTGCACGGGCTATTCCTGAGCGTCACAGCCGGGCACGTGCCAATATGGCGGGGCATCGCAGCAGTTTAATCAAAGGCCGCGGGATGGAATTTGCCGAAGTGCGCCATTATCAACAGGGCGACGATGTACGCACTATTGATTGGCGCGTTACCGCCCGCACGGGGCAAACCCACACTAAGCTATTTATTGAGGAGCGCGAGCGCCCTATTCTGCTGCTGCTCGATTTAAGCCAGAGCCTGTATTTTGGCTCGAGTTTGCTGCTGCAGTCGGTACAAGCGGGGCATTTAGCGACCACGCTAGGTTGGAATGCCATCAATCACGGTGACAGACTCGGGGCCTTAATCGCCTGCGAGTCTGAGCATCTAGAGTTAAAACCCCGCAGTCGCCGCCAAGGGATTTTACAGCTCATTTCAGGCCTGCGCCGAGTGCATGAGCAACAACTCAATCAGCTCGGCAGTCATCCACGGGATCCAGACCATATCCTGCGCGCCTGCCAGCGCTTGCAACGGATCGCGAAACCGGGCTCATTGATTTGGATCATCACAGATGGCAGCCATTTTACGCCGCAATGTATCGCGCCGCTGACAGAACTTAAACGCCATTGTGATATTGGCGCTTATCTGGTGACCGACCCTCTAAGGCAGGGCAACCTCAACTTACCCAAGCAGTTTAGTTTGCCAGTTCGCGAAGGGGACCAAGATTTAGTGCTGACTCGCGACAGTTATCAAGCATGGCTTGGGCAGCAACAACAGCAGCAGAATGACTTTATCGCCATGATGCAAAAGCTGAAGGTGCGTACCCAATTTATCGACGCGGGTTTACCCCTCGCGCAGCAGCTAGCCTTACTGCAATAACAGCACGGCAAATAAGTGAGTAATAGTAGACAGTGCAACATAAAGCATAAGTGAGTCCAAAGCGTGAACCCACAAACTCTAAATCCAGCCTTGGATAAGGCTGCCACGCCAAATCCCGCTTTGGCGGATTTACAAGATATTATTCTCCCCGACCCGATTGGGGCTTGGCCATGGGCCATTGGTTATTGGTTAGCACTCGCTATCCTGTTAGTTTTGTTGATTGCCGTAATTCTTTGGCTCAAAAAACGTGCCGCCTACTTAGCGCCTAAAAAAGCCGCCCAAGGTTTATTTGCAGCACTTGATCCTCATTCGAGCCAGTTTCCCTCTGAGGTGAATCAGCTGTTAAAGCGCACCGCCTTAAGTTATCTGCCAAGGGAAGTGATAGCAAAACTCGACGGCCCCGCGTGGGCAAACTGGTTAGATAGCCATTTGCCCGCAAAGCAGCGCGGCCGCATTGGGCCATTATTGGATAAACGCCACCAGGCTAAACCACTCTGCGCCGAGGAGGCCCTTGAGTTACAGGCCCTCGCCCGCAGCTGGTTTGCCTCAAAAGCCAAATTAAGCGCACCGATAATGCACACGTTATCGAGCCAGTCCTCATCTTCGTCGGCAGTATTAACACCGACTCCAGCAAAGCCTGCGGAGGAGCAATGTTAACAGTCGCATGGCCTTTGGCATTGATTTTGCTGCCTTTACCTTTTATTTTTTGGCGTCGCCAAACGGTGCAAGCCGAAGGTGGCCGCCTGCAATTGCCCGGCATTAGCCAAACGGGCAAGGCCAATATTACTAGCCACAGCCGCCAAAGCAGCAAGCGCTATTGGTTGATGTGGAGCTTGTTAGTGCTTGCTATCGCCCGCCCACAATGGCTTGGCGATCCGATTGAACTACCAAGCCAAGGGCGGGATCTGATGCTGGCGGTGGACTTATCCGGCAGTATGCAGATTGAAGATATGGTGATTAACGGCAAAGTCGTCGACCGTTTTACCCTGATCCAACACGTGGTCAGTGAGTTTATAGAGCGTCGCAAAGGCGATCGTATCGGTTTGATTCTATTTGCCGATCACGCTTATCTTCAAGCGCCACTCACCCAAGATAGACGCTCTGTCGCCCAGTTTTTAAAGGAGGCGCAGATTGGCCTTGTCGGTAAACAAACAGCGATTGGCGAGTCGATTGCGCTCGCGGTCAAACGCTTCGATAAAATGGATGAGAGTAACAGAGTCTTGATTTTATTGACTGACGGCTCAAATAACGCCGGTAATATCGATCCTGAGCAAGCGGCCCAAATCGCCGCTAATCGCAAAGTGACGATTTATACCGTGGGCGTGGGTGCCGATGTGATGGAAAGACGCACCCTGTTTGGTCGTGAGCGCGTCAATCCGTCGATGGATCTCGATGAAAACCAACTCAAGCATATTGCCGATGTTACCCATGGCCGCTATTTCCGCGCCCGTAACAGCCAAGAGCTGGAACAGATTTATCAAGAAATTGATAAACTTGAGCCCGTGAGTCGCGATCAACTCAGCTATCGTCCTCAAGCGGAGCTATTCTATTGGCCGCTCGCCCTCGCGCTGCTCACCAGCATTTGGATAGCCTTAGGTCAGTTATCACTGTTTTCGCGAACTAAAAACCCTGTTCCATCTGCAACACCACGGGGAGATGTTCGTCAATGAGCCTGCATTTTATTCGTCCAGAATGGTTACTTGCCCTGTTGCCACTCGCCATCATCCTGTGGGCGCTGTGGCGTCAACACCAGAGTAACAGTGCTTGGAATCGCTATATTGCGCCGCACTTGGCCAAAATATTGGTCACAGAGGGCACGCAAAAATCCCGTCGACCATTGCATATCTTGGCTTTCACTTGGATGATTGCAACCTTGGCCTTAGCGGGACCCGCCCTCAATAAGCAAACCTTGCCCGTTTTTGCCGCCGAGCAAGGCCGAGTGTTGGTAATGGATATGTCTGTCTCCATGTTTGCCACCGATCTGGCACCCAACCGCTTAACCCAAACCAAATTTCGAGCGACGGATTTGCTCCGCGGCTTAAAAGAAGGCGAAACTGGCCTGATAGCCTTCGCTGGCGATGCCTTTACCATAAGCCCGCTCACCCGAGACACGGGCACGCTGCTTAATTTATTACCCACGTTAAGCCCTGACATTATGCCTGTGTTGGGCTCAAACCTAGCGGCCGCGCTAACCCAAGCTAAAAATTTACTGGCGCAGGGCGGGCATCTACGGGGCGATATTATTGTGATGACAGATGGCATCAGCCCGAGGCAATTCGATGAGGCTAACTCGGCCTTAGCCGGTAGCCAATATCGGCTCGCGATCATGGGATTTGGTAGCCCCCAAGGCGCGCCCATCCGCTTACCCGATGGCCAATTACAGCGCGACAGCAGCAATGAAGTCGTTGTCGCCAAAACCGACTTTGGCTTACTGCAAAAATTAGCCGATAACCATAATGGCATCATGATCCCCAATCGTGCCGATGGTCAGGATTTAGCACAGTTGCAACATTGGTTGAGTGACAGTGGCGATGCCAAAGCCACGGATCTCGATGGAGAAACCTGGCAAGATCTCGGCCCTTACCTCGCCTTACTCTTACTCATCCCTGCCCTGCTGAGCTTTAGGCAAGGCATGCTCGCCAACTGGCTGCTGATGGGATTGGGCGGTCTATTGCTCAGTGCTGCGCCGCAAAACGCCCATGCCAGCGCATGGGACTCGCTCTGGCACACCCAAGAGCAACAGGCGATGCAGGCCTATCAAGCCGAGGATTACGCCAATGCAGCTCAAAAATTCGAAACGCCACAATGGCAAGGTGCGGCACAGTACAAGGCGGGCGAGTACGAACAGGCGTTAAAAAGCTTTGAGCAAGATAACTCAGCCAACGGCCTTTACAACCAAGGCAACGCGCTGATGCAACTCGGTAAACCCGACAAAGCCAAGGAGCGTTATCAGGCCGCACTCGACAAGCAACCCGAGTTCCCACAGGCCAAAGCCAACCTTGAGTTAGCAGAGAAATTGCTGAACCAGCAGCAGTCGCAGCAAAATGCTGACAATCAAGATAAGCAGTCTCAAGGCGACCAAAACCAACAGGGACAGAACCAGAACGATCAGCAGCAGGGGCAAAACCAACAGCAGGGAGACCAACAATCCTCGCAAAACGATCAAGCTCAACAGCAGTCTCAAGAGCAGCAGTCCCAACAGCAAAATAATCCCGATCAAGCGAACGAAAAACCGTCGCAGGAGCAAAACGCCTCATCACAGCAGAATGAACCTGAGCAAGGCGCACAAGATAAACAGCAAGCGAGTGATGATAAAGCTAAGCAAGACCAGCAAGATTCGCAGCAAGAACAACAGCAGGCCGAGCAACAAGCTAATCAGCAAAACGGCGCCGATGACAATGCTGAAGATAAAGAAGATCCAGCCAGCAACGAGGCAAAAATGCAGGCAAAGGTCGAGGATGATAAGTCCAACGCCGAGCAAAAACAGCAACAGGCCGTAGCGCAAAAAGCGGATAAAGAGAAACAGGCGCAGGCGGATAAAAAACCAGATACCGCAATTGAGTCTGTTGAAGCGCCGCCGAGTAACAGCGAGCCTTTGCCCGCGGAGATGCAGCGAGCACTGCGGGGCGTGAGTGAAGACCCACAGGTGTTGCTGCGTAATAAGATGCAACTCGAATATCAAAAACGCCGTCAAAATGGCCAAATATCAAGGGATAACGAACAGTGGTGATCAGACAATTTTTTATCCTCCTCACGCTTTGCATCGCGGTCATTCAACCCGCCTTTGCCCTGAGCAAACTCGAGGCGTCGGTCGATCGCAATCCGGTAATGGAGGGAGAGTACTTTGTGCTCAATGTCAGTGCCGACGATGAGGTCGACACGGGTAAACTCGATACTTCCATCCTGCTCAAGGATTTTATCGTGGGTCGCACCAGCGTGAGTCGCAGCACCCAGATAATGAACTTCGATGCGGTTAAAGAGACCCGCTGGCAAGTACTGCTTGCCCCAAAGCAAAAGGGCCAACTGACCATTCCATCCTTTAGCATTGATGGCGTCAGCTCCGCCGAAATTCCCCTCAGGGTCGTCGAAGCGGGCGCACAACCAGAGCAAGCCAAGAATCTGTTTATCGATGCCAAAGTCTCGACCGATGAGGCCTACGTCGGTCAGCTTATTACCTATAAAGTAAAGCTTTATCTTGCGGTCGAACTGCAACGCGGCGTGCTCAATGCCCCGGTTATCGAAGGCGCGCAGATTAAGCAAATTGGCGAAGATAAAGACGGCTCAGAGATTATCGAAGGCCGTCGTTACCGCGTGATTGAGCGCACCTATGGCATCATTCCTGACTTACCCGGCCAAGTGAACATCAAAGGCGCGACCTTTTCTGGCGATGTATTAGTGGAATCCCAACGCCGTGGTGGTATGTTTGGTTTTAACGAGAGCCGGCCAATGCAGGCTGGTGCGCCTTCCTTAAGCATTCAAGTCGAACCTGCGCCAACGAGCTTCCAAGGCCAATGGCTCGTGGCCGATTTAGTGGCCTTAAAAGAAAGTTTTCCTGAGGATGTAAAAGAGTTTACCGTCGGTAGCCCGATCACCCGCACGCTTACCTTATTGGCATCCAATGCCGATGAGAATAGCCTGCCAGATATCGCGCAAAACCTGCCGCCTGAGCTCAAATCCTATCCCGAAAAACCTCAGCGCCAGAGCTTTGTGCGCGACGCGCAAATTGTGTCCCAATACAGTATTACCTCGGCTATAGTCCCGAGTAAGGCAGGCACTTTTACCTTACCCGAAGTGAAAGTACCTTGGTGGAATCCGCATCTTAAACGCCAAGAAATGGCAACCTTGCCCGCCCGCACCATTCAAGTAAAAGGTGGCGCCGTGGTCGATACCCCCATCGAACCCAACTGGCAGGCAAATACCAGCACGAACAGTGAAAGTCATTGGAGCGCGAATCTGTTCGCCCTGCTGTGGCTGGTGACATTAGTTGCTTGGGCCGTCACTTTTGTCGCTTGGCGACGTGCGCTGAAGCGGCAAGCAACGGTCAATACACCAGTAACAGCGCAACCGCTCGTTCTTAGCACAGGTCTTAAGGGCTTAGAACAAGCCTGCGCTAAAGGCAATGTCAGTGATATTTTGCAGCAATTGCAGCAATACTATAGTGAGCAGGCCGCTCGCCCTATGACGCTTGATAAAATTGCCGCGCAGTCGAGCGAGTTAGCTGAGGCGATTCGTCTGTTGCAAGCCTTAGCCTACGGCGGTAAAGCCAATAGCGACACCCAACTGGCAAGCGCGGTAAAAGCATTGTTAAGCGCGGTGAAAAACGGCAAGTTACACCCAATGGCGCAGCAATCCACGCCATTACGCCCGTTGAATCCCAATGGCTAAACTCGACGGATAAATCAACGCACGGCTTAATCGAATAAGTAAGGTGTAATCTTTTGAATCGTAAAATAAAAAGAAAATATCGAAAAAATGTTTGCTAACTGGCGAAAGAAATCCGTCGAGCCTGCGGTCTCTTCTGACATGCTGAGCAAACAACGACGATACAACAGCCTAGTCAAGGCGCTGCACGCCGATATCTTCCGCTATGCCTTTTGGTTATGCGGCGATAAGCAGGTGGCAGAGGACATCACCCAAGAAACCTTCTTGCGGGCATGGCGCTCTTTAGATTCCCTACAGGATGATAAAGCGGCGAAGGCTTGGCTGATCACGATTCTGAGGCGCGAAAATGCCCGTCGATTCGAGCGCAAACAATTTGATTAC
The DNA here is from genome assembly GCF_003129585.1 of Shewanella sp. BC20. Classification (NCBI taxonomy): domain Bacteria; kingdom Pseudomonadati; phylum Pseudomonadota; class Gammaproteobacteria; order Alteromonadales; family Shewanellaceae; genus Shewanella; species Shewanella sp. BC20. Next base: position 32,243 of record NZ_NHRI01000024.1, read on the forward strand.
GCCGATGTCGAACAAGACAGCTTAGAAGATCACATTGCCTCCAGCACGGAAGAGCAAACCGAGCAGTACTGGTTAAGGCGACAAATCGCGAAGCTGGATATTGAATATCGGGAGCCCCTATTGCTGCAGTTAATCGGTGGCTTTAGCGGTGATGAAATTGCCCAACTGTTGGACTTAAACCGCAACACTGTCATGACGCGCTTATTTCGGGCGAGGAACCAATTGAAAGAACTACTTGAGAAAACCGATGTGAGAGGTCAATCCAATGGATGAGCTTAAATTTAGGCGTCAAGCTTATGAAGATCCTCATAATCAAGATCCCGAGTTTGTTGCGCAAATGCAAGAGAATGCCGAATATCAGGCGTTCGTCGCAGAGCTTAAGGGCCTCGATGCCAAAATCACTCATGCGTTAAAAGTGGATGTGCCAGAGGACTTGGCCGACAAACTTATTCTGCGCCAACAATTGCTGCAGCACCATAAACAGCGCCGACAAACGGGCTTTTTAGTCGCCATGGCCGCGTCGATTGCCTTTATTGTGGGGATCAGTTTCAGTTTATTGCGCTTAGGTCCAGTCGATTTAGCCGAGCATGCCTTAGCCCATGTTTACCATGAAGGCGTGGCCTTGCAGGTGGACCAAAATGTTAACTTTAGCCAAGTGAACGCGCAGCTCGCCTCTCTAAAACACTTAGAGCATGCCAAATTTACTGGGCAACCTGGCAAGGTCTATTACACCTCTTACTGTGATTTTCAAGGGGTTAAGAGTCTGCACCTAGTGCTGCAAGCTGAAAAAGGTAAAGTGACTCTGTTTATTGTGCCCATCGAAAAACGCATGGTGCTGGATAACACCTTTGCCGATGGTAAATACCAAGGCATGGGCTTTGAGGCCGGTGATGCATACATTTTACTTGTGGGTGAAGATCAGACAGACCTTAGCTTTGTAAAAGACGAAATCAAGAACACCTTCATCTAACCTATTAATAGTAAATCCTTTCTTTTAACGACCTCCGATCTTTTCTCATGCTCGGAGGTCGGATTTCGATCACATCTTTATCTACTAATGGGTTCTTGCTCAAACATCTGGTAGCATGCTTGCCACTTTGAATAATAACAAGATGGGATAAAGACAATATGACGATTGAAACCCCGATTTTAATCACATTTGTTGGCTATTTAGTATTGATGATGGGCATAGGATTTTGGGCTTACCGTGCCACCGATACTGTTGATGATTATATTTTAGGCGGCCGTAAAATGGGTCCCGCCGTCACCGCGCTCAGCGTGGGCGCCTCCGATATGTCAGGCTGGTTGCTCTTAGGCTTACCTGGTGCCGTTTACTTAGGCGGCTTAGGCGAAGCATGGATTGGGATTGGCTTAGTGGTCGGCGCTTGGCTTAACTGGTTATTCGTAGCCAAACGCCTGCGCATTTATACCCAATTAGCAGACAACGCCCTCACCCTGCCCGACTTCTTCGAGAAACGTTTTCACGATAAACAGGGTTACCTCAAACTCGTCTCTGCGGTCACAATTCTGGTATTTTTCACCTTCTATGCTTCCTCTGGCATGGTAGGCGGCGCCATTTTGTTCGAAAAAGTCTTCGGCCTCGATTACAACGTTGCCTTAGTGATTGGCTCTGCCATCATTGTGGGTTACACCTTTATTGGCGGATTTTTTGCCGTGAGTTGGACCGACTTTTTCCAAGGCTGTTTAATGCTGATAGCCCTGCTGATCATCCCCTTTGCGGTGTTCTCACACCCAGAGAGTCATGCGGGAATTGAGTCTATCGACCCAGCCATGTTGGCACTGATCAGTGACAAAACCACAGTGATTGGCTTGTTATCACTGCTCGCATGGGGACTGGGTTATTTCGGTCAGCCTCATATTTTGTCGCGCTTTATGGCCATTGGCAGCGCCGATGCACTTCCGCTGTCACGCCGTATCGCCATGAGCTGGATGATGTTATCTCTCATCGGCGCGTTAGCCACAGGCTTAGCGGGTTCACTGTATTTTGCCAATCAACCCTTGGCCAATGCCGAAACCGTGTTTATTCATTTAGCCCAAGCCGCCTTTAACCCTTGGATTGGCGGATTACTGATCGCCGCAATTCTGTCGGCCATTATGAGTACCATTGATTCGCAGTTGTTGGTGTGTTCGAGCGTGATCACCGAGGACTTTTACCGCAAGTGGTTACGCCCTCAAGCCGACGATCGCGAGCTGATGATGGTAGGTCGTATGGGCGTGCTGGCCATTGCCGTGATCGCAGGGATCATTGCCCTGAATCCTGAAAGCAGTGTATTAAGCTTAGTCAGTTATGCGTGGGCAGGTTTTGGTGCCGCCTTTGGCCCTGTCGTACTGCTATCACTCTTCTGGAAGCAATACAGCCGTAACGGTGCAATTGCTACCATTATTGTCGGCGCATTAACCGTGGTGATATGGAAGCAGCTCACAGGTGGCATTTTCGACCTATACGAAATCTTACCTGGATTTGTGTTTGCAATTATTGCCGGTGTCATCGTCAGTAAAATGTCACGCCCTGCCGAAGCCATTACCGCAGAATTTGAGCAATTTAAATCCGCGTTATAACAGATAATTTTCTGTCCCTAATTGTAAAAAGCGTACATGTGTACGCTTTTTACAAATTGTTTAAATTTATTAACTTTCTTCTCGTTACAAAGCATTAACCTCAATTAAAACTTCCCTATCCAATAAAAACCAAAGATACCAAGCATCTGGCCAGACCATTCGTTCATGCTAAAGTACGACCCCGTTTTAATTAACTGTTAATTAACAAATTTCAAATCTGGTCGGACTTGTTGAGGTTACACACAATCCCTACCATGCCGAAGATTATAAAAGGATTTGCGCCTTGTTCTGGCAACTAGGACCGAACAAAATCCAATACCAAAATAATGAGAGAATAATAATGAAATCATTCAACAAGACACTGCTTGCCGTTGCCGTTGCATTGGCGAGTTCACAAACTTTCGCATCGGGTTTCCAATTAAACAGCCAATCAGCCACAGGTATGGGCCGTGCATTTGCCGGTGACGCTGTGATTGCCGATAACGCTTCAGTGTTATCTCGTAACCCAGCAGCGATGGCGCTCTTTGATAAAGACGCAATCTCTTTCGGCTTAACCTATGCCGATATTACTGTTGACGTTAAAGACGTTAACTTTGCCGGTGGCGCTTATGATTTAGGCAGTATCGACGATGCGGGTAGCTCTAAAGTTATCCCGAATATTTTCTACATTCACCCAATCGACGATAAATTCGCCGTGGGTTTTGCCGCATTCTCTAACTTCGGTACCGGTACCGATGCCAGCTCACTTTCGAAGAATTTGCCAGCAGGCTCAGCTGCACCTTATGACCTACTGGGTGAAACTGAAGTCACTACCGTTAACTTCAACGCCAGCGTGTCATATCGCATCAACGATATGTTCAGTATCGGCGCGGGTCTGGATGCCGTCTATGGCGAAGGCCGCTTAACCCGTAATATGGGCACTACACCTCTGGTTGACGTAGACGCTGATGGTTGGGCTTTCGGTGGTATCGTAGGTGCTACTATTGAGTTAGATAAAGACAACCGTTTCGGTATCAGCTACCGTTTCAGCCCAACCGTAAATGTTGAAGGCGATATCAATACTGTCTCGATGACAACCATTCCTGGTGTAGGTGCAGTACCAGTTACGACCAGTTTTGATAGCTTAGATGTACCGTTAGCGGATATTTTCCAAGTGGCCGGTTTCCATCAAATCACCCCTAAATTTGCCCTGCACTACACTGCCCAGCACACCCAGTGGGGTAACTTTGATCAAATCACCGCGAAAGACGGCACAGCAACGATTGCCGCTGTGGGTATGACTCAGCCTGTAGGTGATGTAGCCCTGAAAGAATACCAATGGAAAGATTCATGGTTATTCAGCGTGGGTGGTACTTACACCATTAACGAACAATTCACCGTTCGTGCTGGTTACATGCATGACCAAGGCGTTGTGGACGAAATCAGCTCGATTTCATTCCCAGACTCTGACCGTAACTGGTTCACAGCGGGTATGAGCTACCACCTCAATCCACAAAACACCGTTGACTTCGGTATCGCTTACATTAAAGGTGAAGAAGTTCACCTGATCGAAAACAGCGCAATCACAGGCCCTGTGAACGCGGTAACTGAATCAAGCGGTATGTACTACTCAGTACAGTACAGCTACCAGTTCTAAGCTGTTTCGAACTCAAAAAAGCCGCATTTTTGCGGCTTTTTTGTATCTTACGTATTTATTGCCTAAAGTTAATCCATCCCCCACTTAAACTGTCACCCTTATGGCAAAAGTCATTGGACTTGGTGGTATTTTCTTTAAAAGTACTGATCCCGTCGCGTTAGCCACTTGGTATCAAAACCATCTGCAAATACCAATTGAAAACTGGGGCGGTGCCGCCTTTTATCACAACGATAAACCGACGCCCGGTTACCATGTGTGGACCCCTTTCGACCATAACACCAGCTATTTTGCCCCGACCGACAAAAGCTTTATGTTTAATTTTATCGTTGACGATCTGGAGCAGGCCCTACAGCAAGTCACTCAGGGCGGCGGCGAACAAGTTGGGGAGATTGAAGACTCGGAATTTGGCCTTTTCGGTTGGTTTATCGACCCCGATGGCAATAAAGTCGAATTATGGCAGCCAAGCCCTATCCCTCCCGTTAACTAAGTGGCTAACACATAAGCCGCTTTTACAACCGCGTATCAATCCTGAATAGCAGCTGAGCATTTTCAATAAAGCTCAATGCTTTCTTATTTGTCTATCCCCAAAGTCACATAATTGCAGTAAGGTAGCTACAACAATCCCATCGAGTGAGTATGTTATGCAACGCAATTATCTTCTTCCCGCCCTCCTGCTTGGCGGTTTCTTATGTGCAGGCATGGTCTATGTAGGACAAAGCGCCAGCTCGGCGCTGTTAGAGATGAAAGCCCTAGAGCGCACAGTCACAGTTAAAGGGCTGGCCGAAAAGGAAGTGAAAGCCAATATCGCCATCTGGCCGATTAACTTCACCGAAGTCGACAATAACCTGCCTAAGCTCTACGACACAGTGCAGCAAAAAACCGACAGAGTGGTCGCCTACCTCAAGGAACAGGGTTTTAGCGATAGCGAAATTACAGTCTCGCTGCCGACAATAGAAGACAGACAGGCTCAAGGCTACGTTGACCCGAATGTGCGCTATCGTTACTCGGCAAAGGTGAATCTTTCTGTCTATACCCCACAAATTGATTTAATGCTCAGCACGCGTAAGCAAATGATAAATCTAGTTAAAGAAGGCATCGCCATCGGTAGCCAAGATTATGAAAACCGTACCGAGTTTTTATTTACGGCACTCAATGATGTGAAACCGACCATGGTGCAGGAAGCGACGCAAAATGCGCGGGAAGTGGCCGAAAAGTTTGCCAAGGACTCACAATCGCGTCTGGGTAAGATTAAGAGTGCCAGCCAAGGCCAGTTTACGATTTCCGATCGTGACAGCAGCACGCCTTACATAAAACAAATTCGCATTGTGTCTACGCTGACCTACTATTTAAACGACTGATATTTAAAGCTGGACAAGGACCAGAGTGATGACATGGCGATTGATGTAAGGGAAGATTCATTCGCCGTTTCCCTATATTAGTGAAATCGATTACATTAAATTTTTCTAATAAATATTGATTGCCTAATCAAAATAACTCCATTAGAATTTACTCATGAATTATTTTTGGGATGATTTGGTATGGCTGCAATCTCACGTACTCTATTCACATTATTCGTTTTTTCCCCCTTTGCCACCCAGGCTGCGCCCTTGGCGACCTTCGAGGTAATGAGCAAACCTTACGCGAATTGGGTGACCTTAGACGCCAGTATCGAGGCTGTCAAAGCGGCTACCGTCTCGGCGCAAACCTCGGGGCGAATCGTTAAGCTCAACTACGATGTTAATGATGTCGTACCAGAAGGCGCGGCGTTACTCGAGATCACCAGCAAAGAGCAAGGCGCTGAACTGGCAAGCTATGAGGCCGATCTCGCCAAAGCCACCGCGCTAAACGTGGAGGCGCAGGCCCAATACAAACGCTATAAAGAACTCTTCCCCCAAGGCGCGATTTCAAAAGGCGCCATGGATGAAGCGACCGCCAATGCCAAGGCCGCAGAGCAAGCCGTGAGTGCCGCCAAAGCTAGGGTCATTAAAGCCAGCGAATCACTCAAATACACAGTGGTATCGGCCCCATTTAGCGGGATTGTCACCGAGCGTTTAGTCGAATTAGGCGAAACCGTGAGTGTCGGTCAACCGCTACTGTCCGGGTTTTCACCCAGCCAAATGCGCGCTATCACCCAAGTGCCACAGCGCTATATTCAGCAACTGAAAAACGCGCCTGAGTTTATGGTGCGCTTAAGTGACGGCCGTGAACTCACCTCCAAGGAGCTCACCATCTTTAGCTTTGCCGATCCTGTGAGCCACAGCTATCAAGTGCGGATTAACCTGCCAAAGGATGAACCCAACCTTCAACCTGGAACCTGGGCCAAGGCGTTGTTTAAAAATGGCGAGCGGGAAAAAATCCAACTGCCGACCTCGACCCTTATCACCATGAACGAACTCAGCAGTGTCTACCTGAAAAAAGGCGAGCAATTCGTTCTCACCCAGGTGCGCGTCTCTGAGCCTGTCGATGGTGAAGTCGAAGTCCTCGCGGGGCTGCGAACCGGTGATATTGTCGCCATGGATGCTTACCAAGTGTTGCTTGAACAAAAGCAATAAATTCCCTAGCGATATCAACTTGATGAGGTTGTTGAATGAAACACGCTACTGAATCTTCGACGTCACTTGGCATTTCGGGTCGTATTGCGGCCGCATTTCAAAACAGTGCCATTACGCCACTGCTGGCACTGCTGGGCTTGTTACTCGGCTTATTTGCCATCTTAGTGACCCCAAAGGAAGAAGAACCGCAGATTGACGTCACCTTTGCCGACGTCTTTATCCCTTTTCCCGGCGCGACCCCGACCGAAGTGGAAAACTTAGTCACCCTGCCCGCCGAGCAAGTGATCTCAGAGCTCAAAGGGATAGACACGCTCTATTCTTTCTCCCAGCCCGATGGCGCGATGATCATTGTGATCTTTAAGGTCGGCGTAACCCGCAACGATGCCATTGTCAGCCTCTACAACCAGATTTATTCCAATATGGATAAACTGCCGCAGAGCGCGGGTGTTGGCGAGCCATTGATTAAACCACGCGGTATCGATGATGTGCCGATTGTTAGTCTAACACTCTGGTCCAAGGACAAACAGGTCTCGGCCGAACAGTTGACCCATGTGGCGTTAGGGCTAGAAACCGAAATCAAGCGGATCCCGGGTACGCGGGAGATTTACACCGTTGGCCAACATGAGATGGTGGCCAATGTCCGCATCGATCCCGCTAAGATGAACAGCTTTACTCTCACCTACGACAAGTTGAGACAAAGCCTGAATGACAATAATCACATCTCGATGCCTGCATCTTTAGTGCAAGGTAATCAAGAAATTAAGGTTCAGGCTGGCCAGTTTTTGCAAACTATAGACGATGTAAAACAGCTGGTAGTGAGTATTTCGCAGGATAAACAGGGTAAACCTATCCCCGTTTATTTAGCCGATATTGCCGATATCAGTTTAAAGAGTGATATTCCTACCCAAAGCGTTTGGCATAGCGACAAGACGGATATCTACCCCGCGGTGACTATCGCCATTGGTAAGCAGCCGGGGCAAAACGCTGTTGATATTGCCGATGCCACCCTCGCGCGCATTGCTAAGGTCAAGAATGTGTTGATCCCCAGTAATGTAGAAGTGACAGTCTCGCGCAACTATGGTGAGACGGCGGCGGATAAATCTAACACCCTTATTCTTAAGCTGATTTTTGCCACCAGCGCCGTTGTCGTATTGGTATTTTTAACCATGGGCGCCCGCGAATCACTGGTAGTAGGTGTCGCCATTATTATCACCTTGGCGATCACCCTGTTCGCCTCCTGGGCGTGGGGATTTACCCTTAACCGCGTTTCACTCTTCGCGCTAATTTTCTCCATCGGGATCTTGGTCGACGATGCCATTGTGGTGGTGGAGAATATCCATCGGCACATGGCGCTCGGTAAAAAATCCTTTAGTGAACTCATCCCCGTTGCGGTCGATGAAGTGGGCGGCCCAACGATTCTCGCTACCTTTACCGTTATCGCAGCACTGCTGCCGATGGCATTTGTGTCGGGATTAATGGGCCCTTATATGAGCCCGATCCCCATCAACGCCAGTATGGGCATGCTGATTTCCCTGGTGGTCGCCTTTATGGTAACCCCATGGCTGAGTCGTAAACTGCTCAAACACCACAGTGGTTCAGCCACTGACGCCACACACAGCAGCGATGCTGATGCTCAGATAAACGAGAGCAAAATGGTGCGCCTATTTACTCGTTTAATCGGTCCCTTCCTGCTAGGTAAAGATGCCCGTAAAGCACGGATTGGGCTTGCCGCTGGGGTCTTTGTGCTTATCGGTATCGCCGTGGCCTTGCCCGTGGGTCAGCTCGTGGTGTTAAAGATGCTGCCCTTCGATAATAAATCCGAGTTCCAAGTCATGGTGGATATGCCTGAAGGCACGCCAGTCGAACAAACGCAGCGCGTACTTCAGGATTTAAGTCACTACCTTGTCACTGTGCCCGAGGTGGAGCATTTGCAGCTGTATGCTGGCACTAATGCACCGATGAACTTTAACGGCTTAGTGCGTCACTATTTTCTACGTCACAGCCAAGAGCTTGGCGATATTCAGGTCAATCTAGTCGATAAAAAGCATCGCAAGCGTGACAGTCACAGCATTGCGCTGTCGGTCCGTGAAGAATTGCAACATATCGGCGCTAAGTATCAGGCCAATGTGAAAGTCGTCGAAGTGCCACCTGGCCCACCAGTCTGGTCACCGATTGTGGCCGAAGTCTATGGTCCAAGTCCTGCGATTCGCGAACAAGCGGCCTACGAGCTGCAGTCGCTGTTCCGTGAGACTAAAGATGTCGTCGATATTGATATTTTCTTGCCCGCAGCACAGCAAAAATGGCAAGTGATGATCGACCGCTCTAAAGCCAGCCTAATGGCGGTGCCCTATAGCAATATCGTTGATTTAATCGCAACTTCGGTTGGCAGCAAGGATGTAAGCTATTTGCATATCGCACAGCAAAAACAACCTGTGCCTATCCGCCTGCAACTACAGGAAGGGGCAAAAATCGATTTAGAGCAAGTGCTGAATATGAAACTGCAGAGCCAAACGGGGCAATCTGTGCCCGTGTCTGAGCTGGTGACGATTAAGCGCGGAAAAATCGATGCTCCTATCATCCATAAGAATATGATCCCTATGGTGATGGTGGTTGCCGATATGGCCGGTCCGCTCGACAGTCCGCTCTATGGCATGTTCGACATGGCGGGCAAAATCGACGGCGATGGTGGCTTAGGTTTCGATCAGCATTATATCCACCAACCAACAGGACTAGACTCAGTCGCCGTGCTCTGGGACGGGGAATGGAAGATCACCTATGAAACCTTCAGGGATATGGGTATCGCCTATGCCGTGGGGATGATTGCGATTTACTTATTGGTCGTCGCCCAATTTAGATCCTATCTGGTGCCGCTCATCATTATGGCGCCAATCCCACTGACAGTGATTGGGGTCATGCCGGGGCATGCGCTGCTCGGCGCGCAATTTACTGCGACTTCGATGATTGGCATGATTGCCTTGGCGGGGATTATTGTCCGTAACTCGATATTATTAGTGGATTTTATCAATCAGGAAACCGCCTCAGGGGTTCCCTTTGAGCGCGCTGTCATCCACTCGGGCGCCGTGCGGGCCAAACCGATTATGCTGACCGCTTTGGCGGCCATGATTGGCGCCTTGTTTATCCTGGACGACCCAATCTTCAACGGGCTTGCGATCAGTTTAATTTTCGGGATTTTTATCTCGACCTTACTGACCTTAATCGTCATCCCAGTGCTTTACTACACGGCGATGAAAAATCGCATAAACTTAACTCAAACAGCCGATTAACCCACAATAGGCAGCCATAGCGCTGCCTCTAGGAGCAACCTATGTCACTCGAACGCAGCATTATGGCCTTTGCCGGATTTATGGTGTTACTGTCTTTGGTGTTAACCGCTTTTGTGCACCATAACTTTATGTGGTTAACGGCCTTCGTTGGCGCTAACCTATTCCAAAGCGCTTTCACGGGTTTTTGCCCTGCGGCCATGGTATTACGCAAATTAGGCGTCAAATCCGAAGCCGAAATCGCGAAACAAGGTTAATGCACATTTGCAAAGGAGAAAGTCAGTGTTCAACAAGTTTCTGTGTCGCAGTAAAACCTTACTGGGGGTGGCTCTCTTGAGTCTGTCATCACTCGCCTTAATCCCGAACGCGGCAAGTGCCGCCGATCAAGAGCCTCAAGTTGCGTGGCAGAAAATCGCTGCTGGCGCTATGGTGCTCGATGTACGCACCCCTGAGGAATTTGCCGCGGGCCATTTAGCCAATGCGGTTAATATTCCCTTTGAGCAAGTCGCCGCCGAGTTTGCTAAGCGCGGTATCGCCAAAGATGCGCCCGTGGTGTTGTATTGTCGTAGCGGTCGACGCAGCAGTATCGCGACCGAAGCCCTAGTCACGGCGGGTTACACTCAAACCTATAACGGTGGCGGTTATCAGACCTTAGCCGACACTCAACCTAAAACAGAATAACTCGCTGTTGAGATCGATAAAAAGCGCCTGTTGGCGCTTTTTATATTTCGGCCGATGTTTATTCAGCTTACCAAGTACGACCAGTCGATTATCCTGCCCTGACAATGCACAAAAGCCAATAAATTGGCAAATGCCAAAGCCTCGACGCACAAATGCAATAAAATCGCATAATCAATCACTTGAAATAAACTCAACATCAAGCAAAGAAAAACACTCTTAATTTTGTTACTTTTAATTCCAAAAAATTATAAATATTAATTTCAACAAATTAGATATTAACCATAATCCATCATCCGCTGTTAAGGCCGATAAAATTCGCTTTTGCTTATTCACCTTTTCCACATAAATAAACACAAATCGCGCTAAATATTCGTTACAACTTGTAACATATGATTTTTTATTCAATAAATCCGCTTATTACCTCAAAGTACTTTACCAACCGCCATACCATTAACATTTAATTTACAAACACTTACACCAAAGATAAATTCACTAACCGAGTAGCATCTGAGTCGTAGTTATTCTTTAAAAGCACAAAATAATAATGATTAACACTAAATTGAACATGGAAGAAAAACATGACAATCAATCGAACCACTAAGATAGCCCTGAGTTTATCTAGCTTAGCTATTGCGATCTCAGCAGGTGTTAATGCTGCCCCCGATGCACCGGGTTTCGCCGCAGCGATGCAAGCACAGACCTCTCCTCTGCCAAAGCGCTATATCGTTAAATTTAAAAATGCCGATGCGCCAGCCCTGATGTCTGAAAGCAACCTGCAAAGCAGCGATCAGCTCGCCACCACCATGAACTATCAGCCTCAAGTGGCTGAAATTAGCGCCCAGCACAGTGTGCTGAACAAGGCGCAAGCCAAAGAGATGAAGCGTATCGGCCGCAGTAACAGCTACTCAGTTAAGCTGGATAACAATGGCATTAAGGCATTAAGAGCCCGCGCCGATGTGGAATATGTGGAAGAGGACATGCCACGCCACCTGCTAAGCGAAACAACGCCTTGGGGACAAACCTTTGTGGGTGCAACCCAATTGAGCGACAGCCAAGCGGGCAACCGTACCATCTGTATTATCGACTCAGGTTATGACCGTGGTCACAGCGACTTAAGCGGTAACAATGTCACTGGCACCAACAATTCAGGTACGGGCAACTGGTACGATCCAGGCAATAACAACGCCCATGGAACCCACGTTGCGGGTACTATCGCGGCGATCGCTAACAACGACGGCGTGATTGGCGTAATGCCAAATCAAAATGCCAACATCCATGTGATTAAAGTCTTTAACGAGTCTGGTTGGGGTTACTCCTCATCCCTCGTATCGGCCGTAGATACCTGTGTGGCGAATGGCGCAAACGTGGTCACCATGAGCTTAGGTGGCGCAGGTTCGAGCACTACCGAACGTAACGCGTTAGCGGCTCACTACAATAACGGCGTGCTGTTGATTGCCGCTGCCGGTAACGATGGTAACAATACCCACAGCTACCCTGCTTCGTACGATGCGGTAATGTCTGTAGCATCGGTCGATAATCATAAAGACCACTCTGCTTTCTCTCAGTACACCAACCAAGTCGAGATCTCAGGTCCTGGTGAAGCAATTCTCTCTACCGTGACTCGCGGAGAAGGTCGCTTAGCCGATATTACTATCGGTGGTCAGTCTTACTTCAACTCAGGCGTTGTGCCGCACAATCGCTTTACGCCATCGGGCACCAACTACGCGCCCAATCCATACAATGGCACGGCAACCGCAACCTTAGCCGAATGTACGGTTAGCGGCTCAACCTTCAACTGTGGCAACATGGCTAACAAGGTGTGTTTAGTTGAGCGTGTGGGTAACCAAGGCACTTCGTACCCAGAAATCAACGCGGTAAAAGCCTGTAAGAATGCCGGTGCTAGCGCCGTTATCGTGTACAGTAACAGCGCTTTACCTGGGCTACAAAACCCCTTCTTGGTCGATGCTAATAGCGAAATCAACATGGTGTCAGTGTCTGTTGACCGTGCAACTGGTTTAGCTCTGCGCAACCAATTAGGCGCAACCGTTACCGTGAGCAACCAAGGTAATAAGGACTACGAGTACTACAACGGTACATCGATGGCGACCCCACACGTTTCTGGTGTCGCAACCTTAGTGTGGAGCTACCATCCAGAATGTAGCGCCGCTCAGGTGCGTAACGCGCTCAAACAAACCGCTGAAGACTTAGGCACTGCAGGTCGTGATGATTATTATGGCTATGGTCTGGTCAATGCCGTTGCAGCGAAAACCTTCTTAGATGCTTCCTGTAATGGTCCAACGGATCCGGTTGACCCAACACCAACTGACAGCGTGTTAGTGAATGGTGTGCCTAAAACCGGTCTAAGCGGCGCCGCCAGTGAAGAACTGCATTTCTCTTTTGAAGTGCCACAGGGTGCAACTAACTTAGGCTTTGTGATGAACGGTGGCACGGGTGATGCGGATCTGTACGTACAGTACGGCGCAGCGCCAACGACCTCAAACTACGATTGCCGTCCATACAAGGGTGGTAACAGTGAATCTTGCCCAATCAGCAACGTTCAATCTGGTACTTACTACGCCATGGTAAAAGGCTATTCAGCCTTTAGCGGTGTATCGTTAACTGCAAGCTACACAGCCCAAAGCGGCGGTGGCACTCCTACCACACCAGCAAGCTACACCAACACCGATAACTACAATATTCCTGATAACAAAACCACTGGTATCACAAGCCCAATCACAGTGACTCGCACGGGTAACTCAGGCACAGTGACTGCCGTGGTGAATATTGTTCACCCTTACATTGGTGATTTAAAAGTGCAGCTCATCAGCCCTACAGGCCAAACGGCAACACTGCATAACAACACTGGCGCAGGCGCAGACAATATCAACAAGAGCTACACAGTTGATATGACTGGCGTTGAGTCAAGCGGTGTGTGGAAACTCAAAGCGGTTGATAGCGGCCGTGGCGACGTAGGCTATATCGATAGCTGGGAACTCAAATTCCAATAATGTTCGTCTAAACAAAGAGCCTGCAATTGCAGGCTCTTTTTTATTGGTCATCTTTCAGCATTTCGGGCTCGATAAGCACGCTGTGCTCGTTATCCGATAACCAGACTTGCCCTTCACTGATGGACGCCTGCAGCGACATAGTGCGGCTCACTAAGGCCTCCATCGCCGTCACCGACTCTTCGGCAATATTCCACACTTTAAGGTTTTTATAACGCTCAAGGGCCGCTTGATTCTGCTTCCACCAAATAGGGACACTACGTCCGCCGTAGGTAAACAGCTGCACCGCTTTTGCGCGACCGCTCGCCTTACGCAGCCACTTCTCATCGGCTTGGCCAAACTCAATCCACAGGTCCACTTCACCAGAGAGACTCTTGTCCCACAGCTCAGGCTCATCGTCGACGCACAATCCCTTAGTAAAACTTAAGGTCTCGGAAGCGTTTAGGATAAAGGCCAACAAACGCACCATCATGCGGCCATCGGTCTCGGAGGGATGCTGCGCTAACGTCAGCTGATGATCTTGATAATAACCTCGGTCCATATCGGCGATCTGAAGATTGACCTTAAACACGGTCGCTTTGAGAGCCATAGTACATCCTAAGCATAACGATAAAAAATAACGGCGAGTCTACCTAAGACTCGCCGTCAGCTCAAACAAACTGCGATAAAGAAGACTAAATCGCACCGGGGCGTAAATGTTTCGCCACCGGAAAATGTGCCTTAAGTTGCGCAATCTTTTGGGTATCGGCGACCAACAACATGCGCGAGCCTTGCTCATATTCACGGCTGATATCACTCAGCGCGGGAAGTGCTGCACGATTAGCATCGCGGCGCACCAGCTCGGCCAAGTCCTCGGCTAAACCTACTTCGCTGTAAATCCAATCGAGGCGCTGTAATAACGGCATGGCCGCCAGCGGCAATAACTCGACGGGCGTGGCATCGTCCAATAACAGGATTTCCCCGCGGCTGACGATATGGTTAAAAGCATTCTGATAGTGCTCGGGGGTGCGCGCATCAAACCGATCGCCATTGGTGTCGAAAAAGCGCTCCCAGAATAATCGGCGCGTCGCTGTTTTGGTGAGTCTTTGCTGCACTTCGAGACGCTTGTCGGCCACAAAGTCGAACAAGGGCTTAAGGGATTGCGGCAGGCTGGTCTCTAAGCGAGCCCTAATGGTGCGCGCAAACACAGGCGCTGCGCCCGCAGTGCTGATCGCCACCACAAGACGCCCCCTATCGACAATCGATGGGGTAATAAAGCGGCAATAGGCGGGATTATCCACGGCATTGACCCAAATTCCCCGCTCGGTAGCTAAGGTGGCTAATTCGGCGTTGAGCTTATCATTTGCGGTCGCTAGATAGATGAGATCATAATTTTGAATATCGGCCTGCACCACGGGCCGCTCAGACAATAAAATCCTGCCCGCATCGGCATAGGCCTTTACCTCGGGATTCACCTCGGGGGCAATCACATGGATATTGGCTTCGGTACGCGTCAGTAAGGCCAGCTTACGACTGGCGACATCACCCGCTCCCACCAGCAGGACATTTAAATTAACAGTATCAATAAACAGCGGGAAGTATTGCATGTGACTCGCCTATAAAAAGTTAAACCCAGCCAAGATTAATCTTGCACCACGGGCAGCTGGCGTTGGATCCAGCCTTTATAACCCCCAATCAAGGAGGCCACCCTTTGGTAGCCCATCAGTTGCAAACTGCTGGCCGCCAGTACAGAGCGTGCGCCACCCGCGCAATAGAGCAGCAGAGGCGTATGTTTATCGGGGAAGCGCTGTTCAATATCGCGCTCAATAATGCCGCGGCTCATATGTTTCGCCTGCGGCAGATGATCCTGTAGCCACTCGTTATCTTCACGGACATCAATCAATACCCAAGTGTCATCGGCTTGGTAGGCCTCAATACTCACTTCAACGACATGGGGTCGAATCGATTCGACAAGGGCCGAAAAAGCACTGGATGGATGCATCAGATCCTCCTTAGATAAGGGATTGAATGACTTAGCTAATCTGAATTGAAGTGTAATTCGCTACGCGGGGAGACGCAATCCTTGCCGTTAACGACATCTGACAATCGCGGGCTTTATGAGCCAAAGCGTGCGTGAGGAGGAATCACCTCCCGTCCCTTTGCCTTGCTTGGGTAGCAGGCGCTTAACGCTGATAACAAGCCGCATTGCCAGCGCTGTGAATTCAACGCTTGGCAGTGCTAGCAGTTTGAGGCCAAGTGTATGGATAAGTTTAGCGGCGATTAGTTATGGCTTTCGCTGCGCTCGGCGCTGCAATGCCAACATAATTCAAAGTTACCCTCGTTCATCTCATGGCATTGTACGCATTGCCACTGGGGACTCACAACGTCCAAAGCACTTAACTGGGCCTGTGCTTTGGCCAATTGCGACTCGCGCACCCAAAGCTCAATGTTATGCAGCCCAGCGGGCAACTCACCCACGCCGCCTAATAAGGCCTCGCCACGCAACTCCACATGAATACCACAGGCTTCTAATAATCCCTTCCATGTGTGGGCCTGCAATAAATTTCCACCAGCAACTAACGTCTTACGTTCTTCCATGCGACATCCTACAACAATACTCTCTAGATATGGGCAGCCGACATCCTACTGTGAAATAACCGAGCCTGTCGAGCGCTGTTTTTTACAGCAGTTGTTAATAAAATTAACATTTAGGTTTTACAGCATTAGTCACTATAAAGTTGTGAGTTTGCTAGCAGATTATCGGAAAGGTCAAAATCCACCGAAAAAAAAGCCACCTTCAAGGTGGCTGTTTTTTCAACAGTCGTGATACACGACCTCGAGTCTCAATGCCCGATTAAGGCATCATCGAAGGCTGATCAGCACCTTCTTTCTCGACTTCAACTGGCATCATATGCTCACGGCAAATGCCCAGTTTGATCGCAAGGTAACTTGCTACGTAGATAGAAGAATAGGTACCGACGAAAATACCCAACAACAATGCAGTCGCAAAGCCGTGGATCATAGTGCCGCCCTTCAGGAATAACGCCACAACGGTCACCAGCGTCGTACCGGTAGTGATAATGGTACGACTCATGGTTTGAGTAATGGAAACGTTGACCACTTCTTCTGGCTCGCTCTTACGCATCTTGAGGAAGTTTTCACGGATACGGTCAAACACAACGATAGTATCGTTGAGTGAGTAACCCACAACGGTTAACACGCCGGCTAATACAGTCAGGTCGAATTCCAATTGGAATAAGGAGAATACCCCTAAGGTCACAATCACGTCGTGGGCCAGCGCTGCTACTGAGCCAAAGGCTAAACGCCATTCGAAACGGAAAGAGACGTAGATCATGATACAGATAAGCGCGACCAATACCGCTAAACCGCCCTGCTCAGCCAACTCTTTACCCACTTGAGGACCGACGAATTCAACCCGTTTTTGTTGAACGCCCGCATCCACTTGTTGAGCCGCAGCCATGACAGATTTGACCTGTACATCGCTGCTCACGCCTTCTTTCACCGACAGACGCACTAATACGTCACGGCTCGAACCGAAGTTTTGCACCACCGCACCGTCTAATTCAGGCGCAGACAGCTTAGTACGCAGCACGTTTAAATCGACAGGTTGAGTAAACTCCATCTCAACCACAGTACCGCCGGTAAAGTCTAAGCCCCAGTTAATGCCTTTGGTCGCCAGAGACACCAGCGAACCAAATACCAAAATGGCAGACATGATACTGATAGGCAGCGCATGACGGAGGAAGTTAACCGTACGTTTTAAAGATAAAATTTCTAACATTATCGCTTCCCCTTAGATAGACAGCGTCTTCACGCGCTTACCGCCCCAAATCGCGTTCACGATTGAGCGAGTACCCACGATAGCGGTAAACATCGATGTAGCAATACCGATCATCAGGGTCACCGCGAAGCCTTTGATCGCGCCAGTACCCACGGCGAACAAGATCAAAGCTGTCAAGAAGGTAGTGATGTTAGCGTCAGCGATGGTAGAGAATGCGTTACCGTAACCTTCGTGAATCGCCTGCTGTACGCTACGACCTGCACGTAATTCTTCACGGATACGTTCGTAAATCAGTACGTTACCGTCAACCGCCATACCCACTGTTAACACCATACCCGCAATACCAGGCAGGGTTAATACGGCGCCAGGGATCATAGACATCACCCCAACCACCATCACTAAGTTGGCCGTCAAGGCTAAGTTAGCGATCAAGCCGAAACTACGGTAATAAACCAGCATAAAGATAAGTACGACTGCCATACCCCAAATCATGGCTTGCACACCGCTTTCGATGTTTTCCGCACCTAGGCTTGGACCGATAGTACGTTCTTCCACAATCGATACGGGCGCAATCAGGGCACCAGCACGCAGCAGCAGTGCGAGGTTTTGTGCTTCACCATGACTTAAGCCAGTGATCACAAAGTTACGGCCTAAACGCGCTTGAATGGTCGCCACAGAAATCACTTCTTGGATTTTCTGCATCTTGACGCTGCCATCGGCGTTACGCTCACCGCTGTCTTTATATTCGATGAACAAGGTCGCCATCGGTTTACCGATATTGTCCTTAGTCACGTTAGAGAAAATGGTACCGCCTTTAGCATCGAGGTTGATGCTCACCTGTGGACGGCTATATTGGTCGAAGCTAGGTTGTGCGCCAGTGATATGATCACCCGTTAGCATCACTTCCTTCTTCAGTACCACTTGACCGCCTTCACGGCGTTGATACACCTCAGAACCCGCAGGTACACGGCCAGATTGCGCCGCATTTGGGTCGGCCTTATCGTCCACCATGTGGAATTCAATCGATGCGGTTGCACCTAAGATTTCCTTGGCGCGGGCAGTGTCTTGTACACCTGGCAGCTCAACGATAATGCGCTCAGCACCTTGACGTTGGACCACAGGCTCAGCTACCCCTAACTCGTTCACACGGTTACGGATAGTGGTAATGTTTTGCTGCAGCGCTTCTTCTTTAATCTGCTTAAGATAGGTTTCGCTCATGACGGCTTGCAGGGCAAAGTCTTCACCCTTGCTCACATCGCTAAACACCATATCGTTGCTGCGAGATTTTAAGAAACGTTCTGCACTGGCTAAACTTTCGGCATCACGGAATTTAATCTCGATACCTTGTGCATTGTTGCGAATGCCCGCGTAACGGATTTTTTCTTCACGTAATTGAGAACGGAAATCGGCCACTTTGGCCTCTTCCATCTTGCGGATGGCTTCGCCCATGTCCACTTCCATTAAGAAGTGCACACCACCACGAAGGTCCAGACCGAGTTTCATTGGGCTACCGCCCATAGACTCGAGCCACTGCGGCGTGGCAGGGGCAAGGTTGAGTGCCACGGTAAACTTGTCACCTAAATCTTCGGCGATGGTTTCCTTGGCCAGCAACTGTTGATCCGCGTTTTGTACGCGAACCAACAATTGACCTTTTTCAAGCTCAGAGCGTTTTACCGCAATGCCCTTACTGGCTAACAGCTCGTTCACTCTGGCTTGGGTAGATGCCGTGACTTCAGCACCTCGAGTCGCCACTACTTGCACCGCATGATCTTCACCGAACAGGTTAGGTACGGCATAGAAACAACCTATGGCGATGACGAGCACCACCATAATGTTTTTCCACATTGGGTATTTATTTAACACGCCTGAGCCCTCTTGGCTTACAACGACTGGATAGAGCCCTTAGGCAATACAGCTGCAATGTAATCTTTTTTAATTGTAATTTGAGTCGTGTCGTTCAAGCTCAGTAACACGTAGTCATTTTCATCGCTGATCTTTGCAATCTTACCTAAGATACCGCCGCTGGTCAGGACTTCGTCGCCCTTGGTTAAAGATGACATCAGGTTCTTGTGCTCTTTAACACGCTTAGATTGCGGACGGAAAATCATGAAATAGAAAATCAGACCGAAAATCACCAGCATGAAAATCAATTCCATGGTGCCGCCACCCTGTGGAGCGCCTGCAGCATTTGCATATGCATTTGAAATGAACATAGTTTTCTCTTCTTATTAGCAAAAAATCAATCGACTAACTCTGGTACTTCACGACCTTGACTGGTATAGAAGTCCTTTACAAAGGCGTCTAATGTACCCGTCTCAATCGCCCCGCGCAAACCTTCCATTAACATTTGATAGTATCTCAAGTTGTGAATGGTGTTTAAACGCGCACCCAGAATCTCATTACAACGATCTAAATGGTAAAGGTATGCCCGTGAATAGTTTTTACAGGTATAACAATCACACTTAGGATCGAGCGGTGAAGTGTCATCACGATGACGCGCATTGCGGATCTTAATCACACCTTCACTGGTAAACAGATGACCGTTACGGGCGTTACGGGTTGGCATCACACAGTCAAACATGTCGATACCACGACGCACACCTTCAACTAAATCCTCTGGCTTACCGACCCCCATCAGATAGCGAGGCTTGTCCGCAGGAATTTGTGGACAGACATGCTCAAGAATGCGGTGCATGTATTCCTTAGGCTCACCTACGGCCAAACCACCGACGGCATAACCGTCGAAACCAATTTCGACTAAGCCTTTTAAGCTCTCATCGCGTAAATCTTCATAAACACTGCCTTGGATGATCCCGAATAATGAATTGGGGTTTTCCAGACGGTCGAACTCATCGCGTGAACGCTTAGCCCAACGCAGTGACATCTGCATTGACTTGCGCGCTTCATCTTCTGTCGCCGGATACGGAGTACATTCGTCAAAAATCATCACCACATCACTGCCCAATGCATGTTGAATTTGCATTGATTTTTCAGGATCTAAGAAGATTTTCTCGCCGTTGATTGGCGAACGGAAATGCACACCTTCTTCGGTAATTTTACGAATGTCACCCAAACTGAACACTTGGAAACCGCCCGAATCGGTCAGAATAGGACGCTGCCAGTTCATAAAATCATGCAAGTCACCATGCTTACGCATGATTTCTTCGCCGGGACGTAACCACAGGTGGAAAGTGTTACCGAGCAGAATGTCCGCACCAGTAGCACGCACTTCTTCAGGCGTCATGCCTTTTACCGTACCGTAAGTACCAACAGGCATAAAAGCTGGGGTTTCCACCGTGCCGCGTTCAAAAATCAAGCGACCACGGCGCGCACGGCCGTCGGTAGTGTCGAGTTCAAATTTCATAATTCACCTCGCCAGATAAACAGTCTGACTACATTTGTAATGGCACGCGCCATTTTGATTAACAATAGAGATAGGGGCAGATCCAAAAGGTTCAACCTTTGGCTGAAAAAAATTACCGCCCAAACTCAATGTGGGCGGCTATTTTAAAACAAAATCTTGGTCTAGTGAGCTTTTTTCGTCACAAACATGGCATCGCCATAGCTAAAGAAGCGATATTTTTGCGTGATTGCGTGTTGATACGCCGCCATAACATGGTCAAAACCAGCAAAGGCACTGACTAACATGATGAGCGTCGATTCCGGCAGGTGGAAGTTAGTGATCATGGCATCGACGATTTGGAACTGATACCCAGGGTAGATAAAGATATCGGTATCGCCGCTAAAGGCTTTCAGTTCGCCTTCACTTGCACGGGCCGCGCTCTCCAGTGAGCGCACAGACGTCGTGCCCACAGCGACCACACGCTTGCCTGCCGCTTTAGTTTGGGCAATTAAATCCACCACATCCTGCGGCACATTGGCCCACTCTGAATGCATTTTGTGCTCGAGCACGTTATCAACGCGCACGGGCTGGAAAGTCCCTGCGCCGACATGCAAGGTCACAAATGCGATATTCACGCCCTTGGCTTTTAATGCCTCAAGCATTGCATCGTCAAAGTGTAATCCCGCCGTTGGCGCGGCAACCGCGCCTGGGTTTTGGTTATAGACTGTTTGATAGCGCTCTTTATCGGCATCCTCATCGGGACGGTCGATATAAGGAGGCAGTGGCATATGCCCTACTGCTTCGAGCACTTCTAAAATAGTCAGGTCAGATAAGAGTTCGAGTTCAAATAAGGCGTCGTGGCGCGCAGCCATCTTCATCTCATAACCGCCATCGAGGTGAATAATGCTATCCACCTTCGGGGATTTAGAGCTACGCACATGGGCGAGGATGCGCTTATCGTCGAGCATACGCTCAACTAAAATCTCGAGTTTGCCACCACTGGCCTTTTGGCCAAATAAACGCGCAGGGATCACCCGGGTATTATTGAATACCATTAAATCGCCGGGATTAATCATCCCCAGCAGATCGGTAAACTGTTTGTCGGCGAGCGTGCCAGTATTGCCATCTAAGGTTAACAGACGTGACGCATTGCGTTGCGCCATGGGATAACGAGCGATGAGTTCGTCGGGAAGATCGAAGGAAAAGTCTGTTACGCGCATGCAAAGGCCTCTAGATAGCTTAGAACGGCGGCTAGTCTATGGTTAGAGGCCAATAAGATCAAGATTACTTGTTCGCGATATCCATATCTGCTTCTGACTCATTTAGCACATTTGAGGCTAACGCATCATCTACATCATATTTAGGCCGAGTCCGCGAAAAATGATCCATACGAAAGCTATGTTGCTCATAGGGAATATCGACAAGCACTTTTTTACGCTTAGGGCGCTCGTCTTTACCGAGCATTTTGGTAAACCAGTTCCACATCATCCATGATCCTTAACAGGTTAATTGATTGGTGCATTTTCAGTCCCGCGTCAGCATTTACCCTCCAATTGAAACGCTAACGTAAGCACTCCCTTAGAAAAGCACACGATTTTTGCCTATTTGCGCTTTCCTCAGCGCGCCCGCCCATGATACCGTGAACTAACGCGATTAACCAAGCACAAAAAATGAACATTCTTACACACTTACATCTGGCCGAGATCAGTAAAACCCACCTAGGCGCCAATCTGGCAGGCAATTTTATCACTGCGCCAATCGATTCTGCGCCGCAAGCACTTCGCCAAGGACTGTGGTTAAACCAAAAAATCAATCAGCTCTGCGCCACCCATGAACTGACCCAAGAGCTGATGGCCCTGTTCCCTGCTCAGTTAACAAGCATAGCAGCAGATTTGATGTTCGTAAGTTTCGATCATTATTTAGCTTACTACTGGGAAGAATATCATCACCTACCGCTACCCGAGTTTAGCCAAAAAGCCTATCGCGAACTGGCAGAATTTGCCGTGCAAAGCGATGAGTATCACCCACAATCCTGTCTAGACATCATCGCCGATATGCGCAGTCAAGATTGGTTAAACGCTTACGCCACGCCTAAAGGCATTCAACAGGCATTAGCACAACGGGCCAAAGGTCATCCGCACAGTGCCTTATTTAACGGCGCGGATAAACTGTTAGCGAAAATGCAGATTGAGACAGAAACCGCCTTTCGCACCTTCTACCCTCAGTTGATGGCCTACACCCGTATTTGGAGTCGTAAAACCCCGAGTGACTATTTACCCAGTGGCTCAGCCGACTAAGCTCTAAGTCGAACGCCTGCATTCTGGTATCAAGCCTTGTTTAAGCCTAAGCGTTTACTCTAACGCCTTTGCGATAACGCCTATTCAGTGAGGTTCCCGTCACAGTGACGTCAGCAAACTCAAGTGCTAAGCCAGCTCAACCACTCAGTTGGCGCCAAAAACTGCAAAGCCCGCGCTTTTGGCTTAAACAGCTTAGGGATCTTAGCATCATGGCGCTGGTGCTTTACGGCGTCAGCCTCTATTTGCAACGGGATATGATCACCGGCCAAGCGCCAGTATTAAGTGGTATTGCCATTGATGGCAGCCAGCTTGCGCTTAATGTCGCGAAGAGTGAGCCAACATTGGTGTATTTTTGGGGCACGTGGTGCCCGGTGTGCCGCGTCACCTCCCCTATGGTTGAGAGTATCAACCAAGACCATAAGGTGATTTCAGTGGCCGTGGCTTCTGGCAGTGATCGCGAGATCCAGCACTATATGGACGAGCATCAATATCACTTTCCGGTGCTAAACGATGACAATGGTGAGCGAAGTACTCAGTGGGGCGCGATGGCATTTCCGGCTATTTATATTATCGATACCCAAGGGGAGATCCGTTATGTCACCTCGGGAGTCACCTCGACTTGGGGCATGAAGTTCAGATTGTGGTTGGCTCAGTTCTAGTTCAATTTTAACAGTCTCAGCCAATGCCAGCTTGAGAATATACTGCTTAGTGACTGATATTTTGCTAGTATGGCCGCGCAAATGATGAGGATACGATGCAGATATTTGATTACCAGCCCCCTTCAGTCCCTTGGATAGATCTTCGCTATCAAGATAGGGATTTGATCATTATTAATAAACCCTCTGGATTGTTGTCTAACCCCGGCCGAGCCGCACATACCTTCGATTGTGCCCTGACCCGACTACAACGCTTGTATCCTGACACCATTCTCGTGCATCGACTCGATTGCGCCACCTCAGGCATTATGGTGTTTGCCCGCAACAAAAAGGCCGAGTCCCAGTTAAAAACCCAGTTCCAAGATAGGCAAAACGAGAAAGTGTATGTCGCCGAGGTCATGGGTTTGATTGCAAAGGATGCTGGGATAATCGATTTAGCCATTGCGCCCGATCCCGAGCACCCGCCCTATCAAAAGACTCAAACGGCGGGGACGGCTGGCGCAAAGAGTGCTCTGACCCATTACCGAGTGCTAGAAAGACGCGAAAACAGCACCTTAGTCGAATTAACGCCACAAACGGGTCGTACCCACCAGCTGAGGGTGCATATGCTCGCCTTGGGGCATCCCATTCTTGGGGATGAATTTTATGGCGATGATGAAGTGATAAAAGCCAGACCGAGACTCTGCCTTCACGCCCAAAGTTTACGTTTTACCCATCCTTACTCGGGTAAAGCCATGCATTTTTACAGCAAACATCCGTTCTCGGTTTAGCGCATAACCTTAAGCAATAACCCTAATTAATGGATAGGCCCTAAAAAGACACGAGGTCGCCTGAAGCGACCTCGTTTTTAGCAAATCGGCTTGGTATTTGCCGATTTATTGATTAGCGTATTTCGCTGCGACTCATTAAGCCACGCGCTGATTGAAATCAATATCCGCCATCAACTTATCGACTTGGAAATAACTGCCCTGCTCATTGCAAAACTGCAATTGCATGGCAGGCGTCACCATAAAATATTCACCGAAGAAGTTGCCGCCGACATCTTCCACTTTTTGGCCCTGCGGCGTATCGGACAGACTCACTTCATCCAAACTATGGCAGCCATCGCTAAACCAGGTTTCTAAATAATATTTGTCCGCTTCTTTATAGAGGGTAATTTTGTCACCAAGCAGTGGACGCTCATCTAACCAACGACCAATAATTTCTCGATTTTGCATATCTGACTCCCGCCAATGAAGGCGACGGCGTTTTTCAATCCCAGACATCCTGATATCCTTATGCAATACCCACTCACCTAAAGTGAACGTCAGTTGTGGTAGTACATTAAGCATAGAACCCATTTACCGCTTTACTCCCCCGAGTCGCAAATTACCCCAAATCCACCATAAAATGTAATTTTTTGGTTAAATTAAATTTTCTAAACGTTTAAAAACTAAAAGATAATTTCGCCTGATTAATTAATCGGCAGTGTAGCTTAATTAGAAAATAAAAACGCGATCTTTATCACTATTTACCTATCGCTAAAGTAAAGATAAACACCTTATTTCACATCTTACGCATTCATCCCCACGAATGAGCTTGTTACATCTTTTATTATTCACTCAGCTTAGGATTCTGATATAACAAACGGGATATATATCGCCCTACAAATAATCAAAAATAATGCAGGAAGCTTATGCACAATATTCATCGCCGCCATTTTCTAAAAGCCGCGGGCGCCGTTACCGCAGGTCTGGTTACGGCCAATATTGCCCTCAATGCCAACGCCAGCAGCGTTGCCGCTAAACCCCGCGTAGGAAAATCCGTTATTGGACTTATCGCCCCGAAAATGGAGCTGGTTAGAGTCGGTTTTATCGGTGTGGGAGAGCGGGGTTTTAGCCATGTCGAACAATTCTGTCACTTAGAAGGCGTGGAACTTAAAGCCATTTGTGATACCCACCAAGCCGTTATCGATAGAGCCGTTGAGCATATCGTTAACCAAAACCGGCCCAAACCTGCGGTCTATACAGGGAATGATCTCAGCTATCGCGAGCTATTAAGCCGCGATGATATCGATATTGTGATTATTTCGACCCCGTGGGAATGGCACGCTCCCATGGCCATAGATACCATGGAAAGTGGTAAGCACGCCTTTGTGGAAGTGCCATTAGCACTGACAGTAGAAGAATGCTGGCAGCTTGTCGACACCGCCGAACGCACTCAGAAAAACTGCATGATGATGGAGAACGTCAATTACGGCCGCGAAGAATTGATGGTGCTCAACATGGTGCGCCAAGGTGTGTTTGGCGAGCTGCTCCACGGTGAGGCCGCTTATATCCATGAGCTGCGCTGGCAAATGAAGGAAATCGACCATAAAACCGGTTCGTGGCGCACTTACTGGCACACAAAACGCAACGGTAACTTATATCCGACCCACGGCTTAGGGCCGATTTCTCAATATATGAACATCAACCGCGGTGACCGTTTCGATTATCTCACCTCCATGAGCTCACCCGCGCTCGGGCGCGCGCTATATGCCAAACGAGAATTTCCCGCCGATCATGAACGTAATCAGCTCAAGTACATCAATGGCGATATGAGCACGAGTCTGATTAAAACCGTTAAGGGCCGAACCATAATGGTTCAGCACGATACCACCACACCTCGGCCCTACAGCCGCCATAACCTTATCCAAGGTACCAATGGCGTTTTTGCCGGATTCCCAAACCGGATTGCCGTTGAGCACGGCGGCTTTGGTAAGAGTTACCACGAGTGGGATATGGACATGCAAAAGTGGTATGACAAATACGATCACCCACTGTGGCAACGCATCGGTAAAGAAGCCGAAATCAACGGCGGTCACGGCGGGATGGATTTTGTGATGCTCTGGCGTATGGTCTATTGCCTACGTAACGGCGAGGCGCTCGATCAGGATGTGTACGATGGCGCCGCTTGGTCTGTGGTGAATATTTTAAGTGAGCAATCGCTGAATAACCGCAGCAACTCGGTCAACTTCCCCGACTTTACCCGCGGCGCGTGGGAACATGCCACGCCCTTAGGGATTGTCGGCGCCTAGAACACTCGAAAGCGGGCGGTTAACGTAAAGGGATAAACTTAGGTTTATCCCTTTAATAACAACCTATCGTTCTAATCTTCAATGAAAAATCACCACTTTGCTGCGCGCCAATCACCAGCCCTATGCTAGTCAAACGGCTTAAATCGATCGCAGCACGCTCAATCGGCTTACCACGGCACTGGGGATGAAACGCCGTAAAAGGAATTTCAATACGCTGCCAGTGAATAATACTGCCACCATTAACGCCAAAGGATTGATGCTTAGCATCGGGCATTGGCGCCTGATAAACCGTGCTCTGCGGTGTATCGGCATCCTTAAGATTCACTTTGTAATGCTTGCTCCTGTCGCGGTCGAGTTCGAGGTAAATCCCACTAAACTCCCCGACATCAAGCGGTGCAAACTCGCAGCGCACCGATGCAAACCCACCACCATTGGCCAGCGACACATGGCCGCTAAACATCCCGTAACCTAACGGAGAGATGGTGAGCTTACTGCGTGACAGGCCGCCCATCACAGTATCATTGACGCCATACCAAGACTTAGCCGCACCTAAGTCCTTAAAATCGAAAAGGATCATAACTACTCCCATAAAAAAAGCAGCCACCGAGGTGACTGCTCTTATGATACTTTTTCTACATTAACAACAGCACACTTTATCCAAGTTTAGCTTTGTTTTCAGCGGCTTCACAAGCTGCAGCGGTAAAAATCACGTCCGTAGAGCTATTCAGTGCGGTTTCGGCCGCATCTTGGATAACCCCGATAATAAAGCCGACGGCAACCACTTGCATGGCCACATCATTGGAAATACCAAACAGGCTACAGGCCAGCGGAATAAGCAGTAACGAACCACCGGCCACACCGGATGCACCACAGGCCGAAATCGCCGCCACCACACTCAGCAGTAACGCCGTTAATAAATCCACCTGAATGCCTAAGGTATGCGCCGCGGCTAAGGTCAGCACGGTAATGGTAATCGCAGCGCCGCCCATGTTAATAGTTGCGCCTAGCGGGATAGAGACAGAGTAGGTGTCTTCATGCAGCTTTAATTTTTCACACAGCGCCATATTCACTGGAATGTTCGCCGCGCTAGAACGGGTGAAAAATGCGGTTACGCCACTTTCTCGCAAACAACGGATCACTAGAGGATAGGGATTACGTTTGATTTTCACATACACAATCAGTGGGTTAACAATCAACGCTATGATAGCCATCGCGCCGAGTAACACGGCCAACAGCTGAGCGTAACCGGCAATGGCAGCAAAACCAGTTTCGGCAAATGTCGCCGCCACCAGACCGAAAATACCGATAGGTGCTAATCGAATGATAAAACGTACCATTTGCGAAATACCGTGGCTCACATCGGCAAACACTTGTTTGGTGGAATCATTCGCATGGTGCAGGGCTAAACCTAAACCCACACCCCAAGCCAAAATGCCAATGTAGTTGCCCGTCATTAACGCATTGACTGGGTTATCAACCAGTTTGAAGAGTAAGGTATTTAATACTTCACCAATCCCCTGCGGTGGACTGGTGCCTTCAACGCCGGCAACCAACACCAGATTGGTGGGGAACAGCATGCTTAACACCACGGCGGTTAACGCAGCAGCGAAGGTACCAAATAAGTACAGCACCACAATCGGGCGCATATTGGTTTGGGTATTTTTCTTTTGATTGGCGATGGAAGACGCCACAAGGATAAACACCAGAATAGGTGCGATGGCTTTTAATGCACCTACGAAGAGACTACCTAAAAACGCGACTTGCTTTGCGGCTTCATGTGAATAACTGGCTAAACTCACACCAGCGATGATCCCCACGAGAATTTGCAGCACCAAACTGCCATTAGCCAACTTGGCTAAAAAAGATGATTCTTGTTTCATGACTTAACCTGTCGTTATTATATTTCGGCTGAGTTTCCCCACCCCACACCTTCAACATTGAGGCCAATAAGGTTTTTATAGGATGTGATGGAACTTGTCTAGCTTTGCAGGGAAATAAGCCGATTAAATTACCCTGACCCTGCAAAACCCTTACAAAAATCCAACATAGCGCCCAGTTTGACGCTTAGTTTGATACCTAGTTTGGCGCAGAGCTTGCCCGCTTTGCCGCTAAATCGGCACCCCGTAGCATGGCTTCCACCAGTTCGTGGGCATCAAATTTAGTGAGCGCCTCATTCGCGCCAACTTGGTGGGCTTGGCTGACACTAATCTCGCTCGAAAGTGAGGTATGCAAAATAATATAGGCATTGGCGAGGAGTGGATTATCCCGGACTTCAAACGCCAGCTCATAACCATCGAGCCCTGGCATTTCAATATCGCTCACCAGAATATCGATAGGATGATGCTCGGCGGCGGCCTGCTCCATAATCGAGAGCGCCTCTTTACCATCTGGGGTCACAAAATAAGGAATGTTAATGCTATCGAGCGCATCGGAGAGTTGTTTGCGCGCGACCTTAGAATCATCCACCAGCAAAATACGCATGGGTTTTAACTTCTCGCGCTGCACGTCAGTTAAAATGGCGCGATTAGCCTCGGGCGCATCGGGGAACACCTTCGACAGCAACAACTCAACGTCGAGTAACTGCACCAGCTGATTATCGTAACGTGTGACCCCAGTTAAAAAGGCATTACGGCCTAAATTAGCCGAAGGCGCCTCAATATCACGCCAATTACACTCGATAATCTTATCAATCGCCCGCACCAAAAAGCCGATAATCATCCGCTGACAATCGGTAATGATGATATAGCAATGTTGGCGCTCTTCATCGCTGATGGGGCGGTAACCAATCGCTGCCGCCATATCCACCACGGGAATGGTATGGCCGCGAATCGTTGCGGCCCCCATGATAGTAGGGTGAGATTGAGGAATTTTACTCAGCGGAGTGTATGGCACTAACTCACGGATTTTTAGCGTGCCCAGAGCAAAGACCTGTGTTTGCGATAACCGAAACAGTAATAGCCCCTGCGATTGACTTGCCTTGCTTTTCATAAACCTAAATTCTCATTAACGATTCTGTTTTTATCATAGCGGTTCGCAAAATGAGTTGCGACAGCTAAAACCGCTATTTAGTCACCTTAGCTTATAACTGTGACTCTATTGGCAGTAACCCGAGGAAATCGGCGACAAAAATACGCCAAAATCCCGCGTCGGGCTCACTGTCGTAGCGCTGCTTGTTGGCATCATCCCACCACACCAACGCCCCCTCTTCTAAGGCGAGCCGATAGGTGTTGCTTGCCAGTTTCTCCTCAATTTTGTGAGCCACTTGCTGACTAAATTGCGGTTGAGTGATCAACAATCCAAGCTCGGTATTCACCGCCGCAGAACGGGGATCAAAGTTAAATGAGCCCACAAATATCTGATTATTATCAAATACAAACGATTTGGCATGCAGGCTACTTTTTGAACTGCCATGCCAACTGTGTGAGCGCTCACCCGCCTGCGCTTTCACCTCGTAGATTTCAACGCCCGCGGCCAACAAGGCTTTTCGATACTGCTTATATCCCGCATGCACCGCCAGCACATCGGTCGCCGCCAGACTATTGGTCAGCACACGTACCCGTTTGCCGGATTGAGCCAAGAGTGTGAGCAGATCGGTTCCCGATTGCGTCGGCACAAAATAAGGCGAAATAATGAGTAACTCGGACTCCACCTGCGTCAGGTAAGGTAATAACTGGCTGAGCAGCCAAGTGGATTTATCGCCTTGCAGCAACTTATCGGGCGGATCAACGAGCACTAGGGCTTTGCCCCAAAACCACGTCATGCTATCGCTCTGCAAATTTGCCAATAACTGACTTTGGGCTAAACGCTTCACATATTCGCTGGACTTGGACTGTTCACGCTGCTCGCTCATTTGCTGCGCTAGCGCTTCAAGCTCCGCCTGCGTGGGATTATGATCGCTCAACACTTCAATCGGATGGGTGGAGTCAGCATTCCAATATAGGTCAAATTCATCGGATACCTTAGGCACAGCATCGCCCATGGCTAACAGATCAAAATCGCCAAATTCGAGGTCACGATTCGCCGCAAAATACTCATCACCAATATTACGTCCACCGACAATGGTCATCACGTTGTCCACGGTGAACGATTTATTGTGCATCCTATGATTTAAGCGACTAAAACCAAACAACATGGCAAGGCCGCGGTAATTACGCTCCGTGCTTGGGTTAAACAGCCGAATACTGATGTTAGGGTGGCGCGCGAGGGCAATTAGCTGCTCGTCCATGTCAGCACTGGTCATATCGTCCAGCAATAAACGTACTCGCACCCCGCGATCAGCTGCATCCAATAAAAACCACGTCAGCAAGCGGCCCGTTTCATCATTACGATAAATATAATATTGCAGATCGATACTGCTGACGGCTGACTCAATCAGCAACAAGCGGGCGACGAAGGCATCGACCCCATCACCGAGGGGAAACACGCCAGTTTGCTCGGGATGCTGCGCCATGGCGGTTTTTACCGCCTGATACAGGGTGGAGTTTTCGGCTAAGGGATAGGCTGTTTCAATTGATTTTGCGGGTAATTCTGCCATTGAGCTACAACCGTTAATCAACAGGAGCAAAAGCCCCCAAAAGGGAAGCGAGAGACGAAATACCATTTGTTTGACGGGATAAATTTTGCGATTACGCCCTATCACTTTAGCAAGATGTTGAGCGAGTTTGTTGGCGAAAACGGCGCCACAATTGCGCGATGATATCCCGAATATCGTCACTAAATGGTATTCCTTATTTTATGAATTCAGAGGGTTAATCCTGTAACGCATAGAGCACATCGAAGGCAAACTGATCCCACCCTTCGGCAGTAAACGCAATATCGCGAATGCTGCGCACTTGGCTAACGGCATGCAAAGGCGCGGCGCCATTCACCATCAAGTAATAGGCCATAATAAGCCCTGTACGGTCTTTACCCGAGCGGCAATGGATTAGTACGGGCAAGTTATCGGCTTCACACTGCTGAATAAAAGCCAGCGCCCGCGGTAACTGGGCAACACATATAGCAACATCCCCTTCCTGCGGCGGGACATTGCGGGAAAAAGGAATGCATTCATAACGCAGTCCGTGGTGCTTAAAACTGCCCGGCTCACAGCCCTCTCCGCCATTCACGGATAACACCGCCCGGATCCCCAAAGACTTAAGCTCGGCTAAATCCCAAGGGTCCTTGTTGGGGCCACTTCGGCCCGCAATCTTGCCTTCAACTAACCAAAATAGATGCTGCATACTGCTCCCACAAACCAGATGCGAAGGGACATGAGATGCACTAAGCATAACTCACGCCCAAGGAATTAAGACTTTTTACCCCAAAATTCAAGGTTCGCCGCGGGTAACTGTTTACGCTTTTTCTTGCCGGTGCCTTCGGGTTTCGCCTGCGGTTTTTCCTGCGCTAACACTTCGAGTGGCATCTCGGCATTCGCTTCAAATCCTGGGATTTGCTCACGTACAAGTTTGATTTTGTTTTTCTTTTCTATCACGCCGAAGTGATGATATTCCTCATGGGAAATCAAGGTCACCGCCAAACCCGCCTCTCCCGCGCGGCCGCTACGGCCAATACGGTGCATATAATCGGCCGGACTTCTTGGTAAATCGAAGTTAATCACCACTGGGAGTTTATCAATATCAATACCGCGGGCTGCGATATCGGTCGCAATCAACACACTGATTTCACCACTTTTAAAACCATCGAGTACTCGAGTTCGCGCACCTTGCGCCTTATCGCCATGGAAGACTTCGGCACTGATCCCACGTTTAGACAGCTTCTGTGCGAGGTGATTACAGGTGTTTTTAGCACTGACAAAAATAAGCGCCTGCGACCACTGATGCTGTTTTATCAAGTGTGCCAACAGCGCCGTTTTTTGTTCACGGTTGACTGTGATAACGCGCTGTTCAATGGTGCTTTCTTGCTCACTTTGCAGATGATATTCAAGCGGTTGATGGAGTAATTTGGCCGTGAGTGCACGCACTTCTTCAGGGAATGTCGCCGAATATAATAAGGTTTGTTTCTTGGACGGCAGCGCCTCAAGCACTTGATTTAATTCATCAGTAAACCCAAGGCTTAGCATTCGGTCTGCTTCATCCAACACTAAGGCCGAGACGCGATTTAACTTAAGCGCATTGCTGGCTAATAAATCCAATAAACGGCCAGGCGTTGCCACCAACACATCGGCTCCCGCGCGTAAGCTTTGCATTTGCAGATTGACAGACACGCCACCAAACGCCGCAACTATCTTAAGTTGGCCATTGAAGTGAGAGGCATAGGATAAAAAGCTATCGGCAACTTGCTGCGCCAATTCGCGGGTTGGCACGAGTACCAAACAACGCACTTGGCCTGCCGATTTTTCCGCGGTTTTCGCCTCAAACAGGCGCTGTAATAACGGCACGGCAAAGGCGGCCGTTTTGCCAGAGCCCGTATTCGCCCCCGCTAATACGTCCCGTCCACTGAGCACGGCAGGAATTGTCGCCGCTTGTATGGGCGTAGGCGCCGCATAGGTCAGCTCAGTGAGTCGATTACACAGGGGCGCAATAATGCCAAGTTCGGCAAAGCTGGCAACGGAGGAAGAAGCTTGGGTCATAAAAAATTACATGGCTCATCAATAACAAATATGACCGCTATTCTAACGTAAAATGCGCTCCCTTGCTTGTCGATTCCAGCATTAACAGCTGTTGTTTCATCGTAAGTCCATAGGCATAACCGGTTAATTGGCCATTTTTACCAATGATACGATGACAGGGCACAATAATCGCAATGGGATTGGCGCCATTAGCGGCACCTACCGCCCTAACGGCTTTGGGCCTGTCGATACGCTGGGCGATATCGCCATAACTGCAACTCTGGCCATAACCGACCTGCACCAGCGCCTGCCAAACCTGTTGCTGAAACTCTGTGCCCTTAGGCGCTAAGTTTAAGTGGAACTCGGTTAGCTCACCGCGAAAATAATCTTGAAGCTGCGCCTTTGCCTGCTCAATATGGCTTTTGGCCCGCGCAAGTTCGTCATCAGTTGCAACCTTTAGCGGGATCTCCGTTCGGCTCGAGCCAACGACAGTTAAATGGCTCAATCCGTAGGCATTGGCATTGAGTTGTAGTTCGCCGACAGGGGTACTTAAGGTATCGACAGCGCAGGGCTGATAATCTTTGGCCGTTGGCGCGCTAATCAGTTGGGATAAATTCTGGCTCATAATGGTTCTCGTAAACGGCTTTAGTACAGTGTTTCGTACTGTGTTTAAAATAATGTTTCTATTAGTGGCTCTCATATGGAGCCTAGGTATTGGATCCATAACGAGTGGCCAGAAATACCTTATGCATTGGACCACAGCTGAAAGGTTAAATAACTCCCCCAAGGGGCGATATCCGCACTCACCTGCTGTGCAAGCGTTGTATAATCCAGCTGTTTTACCGCTTCAATATCCAAGCCTTTTTGCGCGGCAACACTGGCTAATAATTGTTTTTTAACAATTAAATCCGTGTGCAAGAAGATATTCGGATCGCCAAGTCCACGCAGTTTGGCATAGGCAATGGTCCAAGGGCCGATGCCTTTTACCCCAATCCACGCATCGACTGAGGCTTCGGGCTGCTCACAGATAAACGCCGCAAGCGCATTGAGCGCCAATTTGCGCGCGCCGGGCATTTTAAGCTCATCGAGACTCGCCTCACGAATCGCCTGCGGCGTGGGAAATAGGCGATATTCCCGCCCGTTTAAACTTAAGCGCTCGCCATAGGCTTCGACCAATATATTCAGTAATTTAGTGGCCTGCACTACGCTCACCTGCTGACCTAAAACCGCTCGGCAACCCGCCTCAAACACAGTGCCAGCGCCCGGGATCCTAAGCCCGGATTTGCTACTGAGTTTAATATCAGTCAAGTGCTCTAAATTGTGTTCAATCTGCAGCATGTCAGCATCGAGATCTAAAATGCGTCGCACTTGGGTGATGAGCTTTTGTAGACCCGATAAAGGCGAGTCAGGCGTTAACGTCAGCGTGATTTTAAAGCGATGCAGAGGCTCCTCATGGACGATATGCACCACAGCGCGGATATCCTCAAGTTGCAGAGTGCGGCCATACTCAAGTGGCGTATTTGGGTCAATCGCCCCATGGGCGTGAGAGTCTGCATTATCACTGAACCATTCCATGCCAGCGACGGCGCGCAGGCGATAAAAGGCTAATTGCGCCGACCAATCGAGTGGCGGCCGGTAGTACTGATACAGACTCAAGCTGTGCGCTGGCATCTCCTGCGAACAAACGAGTTCGACACTCTCCCCGTCGTCTATTTTCGCTGTCGATTTCTGGCTCGATTTTCGTAACTGCGTGGGGGTTAGTTGCAACGCCTGCTGAAACGCCTCGTTGAAACGACGAATACTGTTAAAACCTGCGGCAAGGGCGACCTGTGTGATGGGCAACTGCGTTTGATGCAATAACTGTTTTGCGAACAATAACTGACGATAGAGGGCAAATTGTTTAGGTGAAGTGCCAAATCCTGCGGTAAATAACTTATTTAAATAACGGCTGCTGATCCCCAGTTTTTCTGCCAAGGCCTCGACCGTTAATCCGTGTTCGCCAGATAAGGCGCCAGCTTCAATCAAACCTATCGCTCTATCTAGGGTTGTGTTAGTACCTTTCCACGGATTAGAGCCTGGGGCACTGTCTGGGCGGCAACGCAGACAAGGCCTCAGCCCCGCCTGCGCAGCTTTAATGGCCGAGTCAAAATAACGAACATTTTCTTCCTTCGGCGCCACTGCTGGGCACACTGTTCGGCAATAAATCCCCGTACTTAACACGCCCACAAAGAACTTACCGTCAAAACGTGGATCGCGACTCATGCGCGCTTCGCGGCAAATCCCGGCGGATATTTGGCAATCCTGCGCGTCGCTTGATGTCTGCTCGAATGGCGGTTTTGGGGCTGGATTTAGGCTCACGCTTGTCTGCTTCATTTGGCTATCCGACAATCTTATTCACAATTTTGTACTTGTCGGTTACTGTACGTCACCCTATGCTAGCACACTCGCGGAAAACGGAACTGGATCATCGCGTGCTTTTAAAGTGCAAGATCCTATATGCTAGACACCTCGACGTTTTCCCCATCCATTTTTCTCAATAAAATAGAGTCAATTCATGTTTAAACGATTTGAATCTTGGGTTGAAGCCCTGCCCGATGGCGAACCAACCAAGCCGCCCACGGGGGTATATGCGTTTTGCCGCCATTACACTAAGGGCTATGAATTACCGCTTATCTTAATGTCGGTGCTGACGGCATTAATCGCCATGCTCGAAGTCTCGCTATTTGGCTTTATGGGGCAATTAGTCGATTGGTTAGTGAAAAAAAGCCCTGAGACACTTTTTCAAGATGAAGGCTCAACGCTGCTATTAATGGGGTTGATGGTCTTAGTGGTGATGCCACTATTAGTGCTATTCCATGCGCTGATCATGCATCAAACCTTGCTGGGTAATTATCCCATGTCGATTCGTTGGCTTGCGCACCGCTATCTGCTCAAGCAAAGCGTCTCTTTCTATCAAAATGATTTTGCCGGCCGCATTGCCACTAAAGTGATGCAAACTTCCCTTGCGGTGCGTGAGACCGTGATGAAACTCCTCGATGTGCTGGTGTACATTTTAGTGTATTTCACCTCCATGCTGGTGATGGTGGCCAGTGCCGATGTGCGTCTGGTGATCCCCATGCTGATCTGGCTGGCGCTCTATATCGGTTTACAGTGGTATTTTGTGCCTAGGCTGAAAACGGTTTCAACCGAACAGGCCGATGCGCGCTCGACAATGACAGGACGTATTGTCGACAGTTACACCAATATCACCACGGTGAAGCTCTTCGCCCATACGGATAAAGAGGCCGAGTATGCCAAGGCGAGTATGCGCAGTTTCCTCGACACTGTGTACCGCCAGATGCGCCTCGTCACGGGGATCAGTGTCAGTGTGCAAGTGATTAACTATATGCTCGCCTTCAGTATTGCCGCGGTGTCTATCTTGCTCTGGAGTGACAATGCCATCTCTGTTGGAGCGATCGCAATTGCCGTGAGTTTAGCGCTGCGTCTTAATGGTATGTCGCAGTGGATCATGTGGGAAATCAGTTCGTTATTTGAAAACATCGGTACAGTGACCGATGGGATGAATACCCTTTCGAAAACGACACTGATCCAAGATTCGCCCAATGCCAACACCTTAGTGGTGGAGCAAGGACGTATCGATTTTAATCAGGTGAGCTTCCATTACGGCGAAGAAACCGGTGTGATTGAAGATCTTAACCTCAATATCAAAGCGGGTGAAAAAGTCGGTCTCGTTGGCCGCTCGGGCGCGGGTAAGTCCACCCTAGTGAACCTGTTGATGCGTTTTTACGATGTTGAGAAAGGCCAAATTTGTATCGATGGTCAAGATATTAAAGCGGTCAAGCAGGACTCACTGCGCTCACAGATTGGCATGGTGACCCAAGATACGTCTCTACTGCATCGCACGATTCGGGAGAATATTCTTTACGGTAATCCCGATGCCAGCGAAACCCAACTCGAACATGCAATAAAACAGGCTCAGGCCCATGATTTTATTAATGAACTGACCGATCCTAATGGCAATCATGGCTTAGATGCACAAGTGGGTGAACGTGGGGTTAAGCTCTCAGGTGGGCAGAGACAGCGTATCGCGATTGCTCGGGTACTATTGAAAAATGCGCCGATTTTACTGCTCGATGAGGCCACTTCTGCCTTGGACTCCGAAGTGGAAGCAGCAATTCAGGAAAGCTTGTACGAATTGATGCAAGGAAAGACGGTGATCGCGATTGCCCATAGATTATCCACTATCGCGGCAATGGACAGATTAATCGTGCTCGATCAAGGTCGTATCGTCGAACAAGGAACCCATCAAGAGTTGATTGCCGCTGGCGGTATCTATGCCCAGCTTTGGGCCCATCAAACGGGTGGTTTCCTCGGGGTTGAGTAGCTTTAAGCGTTTCTTAAGCTCACCACCTTGTACTTTGATTTGAAAAATCATTGAGCTTGGATGTACAAGGCGACCTCGAGTCGCCTTTTTATTTGGCTTTATTATTTGCGTTTGCTTTATTGGCTGGGGGGAGAGGCACAAAGAGTTAGTTGCAGGTAACTATCCCCCACAATCTCCTCAATCCTCAACAGGATCCGCATCCTCAACAATATCCGCAAACTGGCCCCTTTAAGTATGGTGCTCTACTGAGATGACACGCTGTTTACTCTTATACAGGTACTGCTATTTGATAGGACGGAAATACCGCAGAAAGTACCTACTCCCCTACCACAACCCAAGACAAGTAAAGAATCCGCCTTCTTAGAAGGCGGCTTTGATTTGCCCCTGGAAGGGGCTATTTCCTTACACCTACTTCATCTGTAGCGACAATTGAGCATCATGCTCTAGATCTTGCTTATCTTGATGGCGA
>NZ_NHRI01000025.1:0-65975 GCF_003129585.1 Shewanella sp. BC20
TCATGTTATTTGCCTCTTTTGACTTCGCTAAAAATCAAAGATGCATTTAACATGGGTAGGTATACAGGCAAAGCCTCAAATGATGATAACCACCTACTGAAGTAGGTGGTTTTGGGCTAAAAATAAAAAATGCCGCATTCATTGCGGCATTTTTTATTGTCTCTAACAACCGCGAATCAACGCATTGGCAGGTTTTTATCGGCAAACATTTCATCAATCAATTGCTGATCGCGTAATGCCACCGCCTTTTCAACGACATCGCGAGTCAAATGCGGTGCAAAGTGTTGAATAAAATCATACATATAACTACGTAAGAAACTGCCTTTTCTAAAACCAATCTTAGTCGTGCTGTGGGCAAATAAATGGCCCGCATCGATAGCCACTAAGTCTTTATCGATATTAGGGTCAATCGCCATCGAGGCTATCACCCCGACTCCTAAGCCTAAACGTACATAGGTTTTCAGTACATCGGCGCTGGTCGCACTAAAGACCACCCGCGGCTCGAGATTAGCGCGGTTAAAAGCTTTTTCAATCTCCGATGCGCGGTCAAAACCAAACACATAAGTGACTAATGGGAAACGGGCTAAATCTTCGATACTGATATGGGTACGGGTCGCCAAGGGATGATCTTTGGGAACCACAACCGAGCGATTCCAATGGTAACAAGGCAACATGATTAAGTCGGAATACAAGTGCATCGCTTCGGTGGCAATCGCAAAGTCAGCATCGCCACGCGCCGCTTGTTCGCTGATCTGCGATGGCGTGCCTTGGTGCATATGCAGGTTGACTTTAGGATAGCGGTCAATGAATTGGCGAATAATATGGGGTAACGCATACCGCGCCTGCGTATCCGTGGTCGCGATATTCAATTCACCCTGATCAGGTTTAGTGTATTCCTCGGAGACTTTTTTAATGCTTTCGACTTTGCCTAAGATGTCATTGGCAATATTTATCACCTGTTGTCCGGCGGGTGTCACGTGGGTCAAATGTTTACCGCTGCGACCGAAGATTTGAATGCCTAATTCATCTTCCAACATGCGAACTTGCTTACTGATCCCAGGTTGCGATGTATATAAATTTTCCGCGGTGGCCGATACGTTAAGGTTGTGTTTGACGACCTCAGCAATATACCTGAGCTGTTGCAGTTTCATCTTATGTCCTTGTCTCAAACAGGCTGAATTGGATTGGCGAAAATGGCGCAACTCAGTATCAGCTATAATCAATCGTTATAGTATATAGTAAAAATTAAAGCAAATAGGAATATAGAGCACAAGTCTTAAGTTTCATACGACAGAAATGATAACCTAGGCTAAGATAACTATGCTAGTTTATTGATTTATTGTAGCATTAGCCCAATTAGATAAATAATGGAACAGCTATGACATTCACCTTGGTTCTGATCCTCATCGGTGCACTTTTACTGCTTGTTATCGGAATTAACGTTATACAACAACAAAAAGAACGTGCTGAGGCTGAACGTCGCACAGAATTTGCCCGTCAACGCGCAATTATTGATGAAACTGAAACCGTATTGTCCAACACAGGGATGATCCCTTGCAGTACACACATCATTTTAGTGCTCTATCGTCGTGTGCAAGAAGCGTTGGAAATTGCCACCACCTTGTGTGCGAATCAACAGCAATCGGATTTTCAACGTCGTCTTACCGATCTCAAGTCACAAATCGAGACATTACAATCTAACACGCCACAGATGCCCCCTATCGAGAATTTTAGATTGCCGGATAATGACAAGCAGATCTTAGTGTTAGTACAAACACTCAAGAAACTGAAAGCCATTTTACGTGCAGAGCACAACAAGGGCCGAGTCGACCCCAATGTTTTTGCTCAGGAAGAGAATCGTATTGATAGTTTACAGCTACGAATTAATGTCGATTCCATGCTGTCCCGTGCCCGTGCCGCGAGCTTTATGAAGCAATATGGTTCGTCTAAGCAAATGGTCACAAAAGCTTTAGCAACCCTACACGCTATTAAAGCGCAAACACCGAATGATCCTTTTATTGCCCGCAAGGTCGATGAAGCCAAAATGTTGTTAGATGAGATTATGGGTGCACAAAAACTGTCTGCACCTAGTGCGCCTAGACCTAAAAATGAAGAAGATGACATCGATATGCTGTTTCAACCGAAGAAGAAATGGTGATATTGCATTGCTAAATCATTAATTTAGGAATGTTTTCCATAAAAAAGCCAAGTCTGTGACTTGGCTTTTTTATACGTGTTTATGCGCAATATCTCGGTTATCGATACGCCAACATTACAATCGGCGATTGTAAGAACCCTAGATAACAAAATGGGCTCACCTAAGTGAACCCATTTATAACCACGAAGAAAAGGATCCTCAGATCAGGTTACTTCTTAGCTTTCTTCGCCGTCGATTCAGTCACCCATTTACCATTCACATAATGCGCCGACCATCCGGTTGCTTTACCATCAACTTCGGTCGCCACATATTGCTCTTTGGTCTTACGGCTAAACTTAACCGCCGCTTTATTCCCTTCATCATCGGCGATAGGAGCATCAGCAAGATATTGATATTTTGGCCACAATAGCTCGCGATATTTCACTAACTCTTCAACCAGTGGCGCCCGGGTTTCCCGAGATTTAGGGAAAGTACTGGCTGCCAAGAAAATCCCTGCCGCACCGTCACGCAGCACAAAATGCGCATCAGACTTGCTGCATTTCAGCTCAGGCAGATAAATAGGATCTTCTTTTGGTGGCGCAGCTTCACCGTTTTTCAGTAACTTACGAGTATTCTTACATTCCTCGTTAGTACAACCAAAATACTTACCAAAACGGCCGTTTTTCAATTCCATATCATGGCCACAGCGGTCACATTCGATTAATGGACCTTCGTAACCTTTGATCTTAAATTGTCCTTCTTCGACTTCATAACCCTCACAGATAGGGTTATTACCGCAAACATGCAGCTTACGCTTTTCGTCGATAAGGTAGCTGTCCATCGCCGTACCACAAATGCCACAGCGATGCTTGGCGCGTAGTGCATCGGTTTCGGCATCTTCACTGTCGCTAATCGCTTCAATGCCTGGCGTTAAATTCATGGTGGTTTTGCAGCGCTCTTTCGGTGGCAACTCGTAACCCGAACAACCGAGGAATACCCCTGTTGTGCCGGTACGGATCCCCATGGGGCGACCGCAAGTCGGACACTTAATATTGGTCATCACCATTTGATTGAGGCGCATACCGCCTTCTTCTGGTGCCAATTCCGCCTTCTCTAGTTGTTTAGTGAAGTCGGCATAGAAACCATCGAGAACCTTTTTCCAATCCAGCTCACCACTGGCGACATCGTCAAGGGTCTGTTCCATGCTGGCGGTAAAGTCGTAGCTCATCAGCTCGGCAAAACTACCGACTAAACGCTCACTGACAATCTCGCCCATTTTCTCTGCGTAGAAACGGCGGTTTTCAACTTTGACATAACCCCGCTCTTGAATCGTCGAAATAATCGTGGCGTAGGTTGAAGGAC
Organism: Shewanella sp. BC20; assembly: GCF_003129585.1. Lineage (NCBI taxonomy): Bacteria > Pseudomonadati > Pseudomonadota > Gammaproteobacteria > Alteromonadales > Shewanellaceae > Shewanella > Shewanella sp. BC20. The sequence goes on from NZ_NHRI01000025.1 coordinate 3,500, forward strand.
GACCGATACCACGCTTCTCTAATTCTTTTACCAATGACGCTTCGCTGTATCTGGCGGGCGGCTTAGTAAAGTGTTGCTTAGGCTCTAATTCGACCAGAGACAACAGATCACCTTCGTTCACCGAGGGCAAGGTATTGTCTTCTTCATTTTTCTTTTTCAATGCGGTTTGAACACGAGTCCAACCGTCAAAGCGCAGGATACGTCCCGTCGCTTTCAGTTCATAGTCACCCGCCTTGACCGTGAGTTTGGTCGCATCGTATTGGGCAGGTGTCATCTGACAAGAGACAAACTGACGCCAAATAAGCTCGTAAAGGCGCTGTGCATCACGCTCCATATCGGTTAATGCAGCCGCTTCGACCTTCACGTTTGATGGACGAATCGCTTCGTGCGCCTCTTGTGCGCCTTCCTTAGAGCCGTAGCGGATCGGTTCGGCAGGTAAATACTTGGCGCCGTATTCCTTGCCGATCATCTCACGCACGCTGTCTAACGCTTCTTGGCTTAAGTTTGTCGAATCGGTACGCATATAAGTGATGTGACCCGCTTCGTACAAGCGCTGGGCCATCATCATGGTTTTCTTCACCCCAAAGCCTAAGCGAGTACTGGCCGCTTGTTGCAGGGTGGAAGTAATAAAAGGAGCCGAAGGTTTACTCTGGGTCGCTTTATCTTCACGAGCGATCACTTTAAAGCTAGCAGAAGATAAGGCTTGAACGGCGGCTAACGCTTGCTGCTCGTTTGTTGGCTCGAAGGCTGAATCTAAGTACTTAACCACTTCCATGCGCAGCGCTTCGCTCGCAGGCGTATTCAGCTGTGCATGCACATCCCAAAACTCTTCAGGTACGAAAGCTTTGATTTCACTTTCACGTTCCACCACGAGACGTACGGCCACGGATTGTACCCGTCCTGCGGATAATCCGCGGGCAACCTTCTTCCACAACAGTGGAGACACCATAAAGCCGACGACACGGTCTAAAAAGCGTCGTGCCTGTTGGGCATTCACCATATTGGTATCGAGGGAAGAAGGTTTACTAAAGGCTTCTTGAATCGCAGATTTGGTGATTTCGTTAAACACAACACGTTGATACCGTGAAGGATCGCCACCAATCACCTCTTGCAAATGCCAGGCGATGGCTTCCCCTTCACGGTCTAAGTCCGTTGCGAGATAGATTTGGTCAGCAGAATCGGCTAAGGCTTGCAGCTCTTTAACGACTTTCTCTTTACCCGGTAGGATTTGATATTTAGCCGCCCAGCCCTTTTCAGGGTTAACGCCCATACGCGACACCAGCGCCTGGTGGTCTTTCACCTTTTTATATCGCGCCTTTTCTTCAGGCGACATCTTCTTCACTTCGGCGGCGGATTTCACCTTTTCATTGCCGTCAGATGAAGAAGAGGTTGGTAGGTCACGGATATGCCCCACGCTCGATTTAACGATGAATTCTTTGCCAAGATATTTATTAATAGTCTTAGCTTTGGCCGGTGATTCGACAATAACTAGCGATTTACCCATAGTTTGATTTGCGCCAAAAAATCTCAAGAAGGTGGAAATTGGCTCCATATATAGAGGGTTGCATTGAGAGTTTCAAGCTAATCCCTCTTTTATATGTACCAGCGAGTCACTTTTTAATCAAAGTTGAAAAAATGTAAAAAAATAATATTGCGTAATTAAAAACTAATATTTCATTATTTGCCAGCAAGCAAGAAATAGTTATGCATTTATCGCGAAAAAGTCGCTTTGAGCACAAAACCGTGCGCTTGTGCCCACAAAAACCTTCAGTATACTGGGTCGCTTCAGGGACCATTTGAATAAATAATAACCTTCCCTATCACAAGGATAAGCAATGAAGCACTTTGAAGCGAATTTCGACGGACTCGTTGGGCCAACCCACAATTATGCCGGTTTGTCTTTTGGCAATGTGGCCTCACTCAACAACGCCGCTTTAGTCTCAAATCCTAAAGCCGCCGCTAAACAAGGTTTGCAAAAAGCCAAAGCACTCGCTGATTTAGGGATGATCCAAGGCATGTTAGCGCCGCAAGAGCGCCCAGATCTTAATACACTGCGCCGAATTGGTTTTTCTGGCAGTGATGCCCAAGTTTTACAACAAGCCGCTAAAACCGCGCCTGCGCTGCTTAATGCCTGTTGCAGTGCTTCGAGTATGTGGACGGCAAATGCTGCAACCGTGTCTCCCAGTGCCGACACCCGTGATGGTAAACTGCATTTTACCCCTGCCAACTTAGTAGATAAGTTACATCGCAGCATCGAGCCCATCACAACGGGGCGCATCTTAACAGCAACTTTCAACGATCCCCACTATTTTCATCATCATAACCATTTACCTGAGCATAATAGCTTCGGTGATGAGGGCGCGGCGAACCATACTCGCCTGTGCCAAGAATATGGTCATGCTGGGGTCGAGCTGTTTGTTTACGGCCAAGAAGCCACCAATCCTAATGCACCAAGACCACAAAAATATCCCGCGAGACAAACCCTCGAAGCGTCGATGGCGATAGCAAGGTTGCACCAACTCGAGGAGGATAACTGCGTCTTTATTCAACAAAATCCCGATGTCATTGACCAAGGGGTATTTCACAATGATGTGATCGCCGTGGGTAACCAAAATGTGCTGTTTTACCATGAGCAGGCATTCTTAAATACACAGGCTAAATTGGATGAAATAAGACGAAAACTCGATACCGAATTATTCTTTATCGAGGTTCCAACGGCCAAAGTAGCGATTAACGATGCGGTAAAGAGCTATCTATTCAATACCCAGATAATCACCCTTCCCTCAGGCGAAATGGCCATCATTGCCCCAACGGACTGCCAAGAAAACCCGGCTGTTTATGCGTATTTAAATGAGCTACTCACGTTAAATACACCAATCAAACAAGTGCTGTATTTCGATGTAAAACAAAGTATGCAAAATGGTGGCGGCCCCGCTTGTTTACGTTTACGTGTAGCCATGAATGAGCGAGAAGTCGCCGCCGTGAATCAACACACTTTACTTAACGATGCTTTATTCGCGCGTTTAAACACTTGGGTGGATAAACACTATCGCGACCGTTTATCGACACAAGATTTAGCCGATCCGCAATTAGTGATTGAATCACGTACCGCATTAGATGAGCTGACCCAAATCATGAAATTGGGAAGTGTATATCCATTCCAACGCTAATGTGATTTGAGCCTAAAATGTGCAGGTAAAAAATAAGGTGCCATTGGCACCTTATTTTTTACCGTTCAAATACTATCAAGCTTTTAATGAATAATAACAGGAATAGTCGCTATAGGAGTAATAAGTCCCTTAGGTGTCACAGCTTCAATTCTCAACGTTCCAGCATCAGGTTGCTCAGCCCCTTTGATCGTAACTGAGTATGGCGCCGATGCATTTTCATTGGAGGAAACCACTGTTACGCTACCTTTACTAGCTAAACTTCCGGCCGTTGTTGTGAATGTAATGGTAGTTCCAGCTGGTAGCGGCTGATTATGCAGATCACCAATAATGAGTGAAACCCCTCCAATACTCTTGCCAATGATGTCAATCGTATTGTTATCGTTCAAACCATCACACGCATCTACCTTGGACTTATCATCGATGCAGCTGTCTACAATAACAGGGCTGGATGACATTGCTTCACTACCAGACATAACCAGAACAAGCGAAGCTCTCACGTTTACCGACTTATTCGATGTTGAACAACCAGAGTGAGGTGTTCCATTTACATCTAACTGACACAAGCTTCCATTATATAATTTATCCGCTTGGTCATATACTCCGTTGGAATTGAAATCAGTAAAGACCTCAGCATCTCCCCCCTCTTCACCACCGGCAACACTTGGGTTAAAAATGTGGTCTTCGTTATGATCAACAAAAGCTTCGCTTAAATCATACGGATTGCCTGATACATCCATTTTATTTAAAAAGCTATCCACTTCAGATGCATCAAAACGACCATTACTATTGGTATCAGGGAAAGATTCTTCACCTATAGCAGTCGCTAAAATCGTCACACGCCCACCATAAGGCTGACCTAATCCGGCATCTAATGAAGGTTCCTTACCTTGCATGGCCAAAGTATCACCTGTAGGACGAGGATTCTGGCTAGTCCATTTAACAGTACAAGCACCATTTACCGTCAAACAAGAAGGTTGAATAACTCCCCCCTCAGTGGTAAAAGAAACCGCTGTTCCATCGGGTACCGGGTTATTGAAAGCGTCCGCTAGTCGAGCAGTCACATCAACTTCAACGCCATCATAATCCCAACCTTCTGGACTTAAGTTCGATGCAGACAAAGAGAAACTATCTTGATCAGGTAGACCTGTTGAAATAACCAATTGATTTGATTGACTAGATATTGCAGGTGAACTCCCGTCAACCGTTGCAGTTACCCTAACACTTGTAGACACAGAACCCGAATTAACTACCGTTTGAACGATGCCTTGACTATTGGTTGTCGCAAACTCTGGGTCAAGGATGATATTACCCACTTTAGTGTTTAATGAAAAATTGACCCGTTGATTACTAACTGGAATACCGTTTTTATCCATTACCTTAAACTTCACAGTTGAGGCTTCTGCACCACCAGTTCCTTTAAGTTTAATAACCTCTGGTAATGCTTCTAAGAAAAAAATACTCCCGACACTTGCTGGTAAAACATTCACAATTGCCTTGGCCGTTAGAGATTTACCACCGACGTTGGCACTAATATTTATCGTGTCATCACCCACACATCCTTTTGCTAGATAAGTACTCGTTGCAACGCCATTTACTGCGACTACAGGAGTACTTAATTCTGCTTCAGCATTTGCCTTTAAAGCACAAACAGAGGTGAATTGAACTTCTACAGGATCAGTAAATGGATTACCAGAATCATCCTGAAGAGAAACAGAAATACTAGAAGTTCCACCAGCTGAAACAGTTGAAGGTTCAACAGTCGCTACACCGTTTTGGAACGGAGAACCACTTCCCATAAATACGTTCGTTGCACCAATACTAAATACTAAGGGTTCAGATTTTTCCCCCGAAAGCAATGTTGCTGTTGCACTACCAGCACCAGGCTGAGAGCTAGCCAAAATTTGAACATACGCAACGCCTTGTTCAGTAACAGCTGTATCTATAGGTAATTCCCCACGAGTACTGGAAAACTGAACAATGGTTTGTTTGGAAATACCCGTCACATTAGCAATAAGATAACCAGGTGAAAGTGACGTGATTGTTGATATGGGAGTTTTTGACTCTAGGTCACTCACCATAATCAAGGATACCTGCGCACCGCCTGTTGATGCTCCACCATCACCTTTAGTTCCAAAATCAACAGGACTGGATGTTACTGCTGTTCCACTAGTGGGTGTATATGTTGCAGTTATCCGACCAGAACCGGGCTTATTTCCAGGTAAAACATCAATAGAGACTTTTCCATCTGTATTAGTAACACCACTTTCAGGTGTTAAAACCCCATCTCCTTCTAAACTAAAAATAATTCGCCCAACATAAGGGCTTCCATTTTTAGTTAACTCTGCAGTCAACTTTCCTGGAGAAGCATTCGAAACTTCAGTTATTGGTTGCCCACTTGAATTTGTCAGCCCCAGTTTAATGACATATTTATCTGATGGTGTAGTGCCAGTGCCATCGTCGGAGATATTGCCTCCGCCGCCACATGCGACCAAGAAAAGTGAACATATTCCTGCGAGAAAAACCTTATACGCTGACTTCATTGTCAGGCTCCCTGTTACTCTGATGATAATACTAAGATTGACGCTTTTAACTTATAGGCTAACATTACACAATTTTCACGTAACTTTTCCAATACTCTCTTATTTTATTTCTCATATTTTGCGCTTAGTTTAACATCGGAACTCATTTAAACTTCTGCATTTTCTTGCTAGGCTTGTCGTCGCCAATATTAGAATGTATAAAAAACACACAGGAATTCCCATGGCAACCTCATCACAAAAGAAATTCGGCCTCACAAGTAAAATTCTGTTCGGTATGGCAACAGGTATTGCTTTAGGTCTCATACTCCGCAATGCCTTTCCAGAAAGCGATATCGTAAAAGACTACATTACAGAAGGTTTCTTACATGTTATCGGCACTATCTTTATCTCAAGTTTGAAAATGCTAGTGGTTCCACTGGTATTTATTTCATTAGTTTGTGGCACTTGCTCACTGAGTGAACCTTCAAAATTAGGTCGTTTAGGCGGCAAAACATTAGCCTTTTATTTGTTCACAACGGCGATTGCTTTAATTCTGGCCATTGTCAGCGCGGTATTAGTTCATCCAGGTAATGCTTCACTCGCTTCCGAAAAAATGGAGTACACAGCCAAAGAAGCGCCTAGTCTTTCAAGTGTCCTAATCAATATAGTGCCAACGAATCCGATGCAGGCCATGAGTGAAGGCAATATGCTGCAGATTATTATCTTTGCGGTGATTTTTGGCTTTGCGATTGCGCATATTGGCGAGCGTGGGAAACGTGTTGCCGCGTTATTTGAAGATTTAAATGAAGTGATCATGCGAGTCGTTACTTTGATCATGCAGCTTGCGCCTTACGGGGTGTTTGCACTGATGGCAAAACTGGCTTTAACGCTAGGTTTGGGAACATTCGAGAGTGTGGTCAAATATTTCTTTGTCGTATTGGTGGTGTTATTGATCCACGCCTTTATCGTCTACCCGACCCTGCTTAAGTTATTCTCAGGCTTAAATCCGCTGATCTTTATTCGTAAGATGCGCGATGTGCAGTTGTTTGCCTTTTCAACCGCAAGCTCTAACGCCACCTTGCCGATTACAATTGAGGCGTCTGAGCACAGACTCGGTGTTGATAACAAAATTGCCTCTTTCACCCTGCCATTAGGCGCCACCATTAACATGGATGGCACGGCCATTATGCAAGGTGTCGCCACGGTATTTATCGCCCAAGTCTTTGGTATTGAATTAACCATTACCGATTATGCTGCCGTTGTTGTGACCGCGACCTTAGCTTCAATCGGTACTGCTGGGGTTCCAGGTGTAGGGTTAATCATGCTAGCTATGGTGCTTAACCAAGTCGGCCTGCCCGTAGAAGGGATTGCTCTTATTATCGGGGTTGACCGACTCCTAGATATGGTGCGTACCGCAGTTAACGTGACGGGTGATTGCGTCGCGACGGTGGTCATTGCCAAGTCTGAAGGCGAATTTAACGAAACCGTATTCAACAATACTCAAGCCGGTAAAGTCGCCAGTAACTTCGATGAGCAAGTGCATAAGGTCGAGTAATACTGACATTAGAATGCCTTTGTCTCTGCTAAAAGCCCAACTTAGTTGGGCTTTTTATTGTCTAATCCTGATTTTGTGAACAAGCAAATAGAATAGTCCTTTAAATGCCGTTACATTAGACCTCGTCAATATAAAACGAGGAGAAAGCTATGTGGTGGAGAGTGAGTTGGATTATTGTCGCCTTTTGGCTGTTAAGTGCGCATTTTCTACGCTATGACCAGCTGCTATTAACTGGGCTATTTGCAGTAGCACCTCTTGGTTTACTCATCAAACATCCAGTCGTCATTCGACTACTGCAAGCGATACTGTGCATCAGTGTGGTTATCGTTTGGGGGACAACCGCAATCGATGCGGTGCAAATGCGTCTTGCCCACGGCGCGCCTTGGATAAGACTCGCTGTAATCATGGGCGGTGTGATGATCTTTAGCTTAGGAGCCGTATGGAGTGCTAATGGGATTTGGCGCAAAACCACGCAATCATAAGCCAAGATGCAATAAAATGATCTTCAACCTCAAGGCAGAGGGATAAATCGGACAATCTCTTTAAAGACAATTAATTAGTACTTATTTTCGCCACTCTATCGGCTCGGTCAGCCAAGGTTAAGTTGTTATTCGTTATGATAAGACAATATTTGGCTCCCGCGTATATTTTGCGTACACTGAGCCCAGTCGACTTTAAGGCATGAGTATTATGAGAATTTTGGTTGTTGAAGATGATCTTATTTTATCCCACCATCTAAAAGTGCAATTAAGCGATTTGGGCAACCAAGTCCAAGTCGCTCTCACCGCCAAGGAAGGATTCTTCCAAGCGACTAACTACCCCATCGATGTGGCCATTGTCGATTTAGGTTTACCCGATCAAGACGGCATTAGCCTTATCCAACAATTACGCGAAGAAGGCGTCAAGGCGCCTATCTTAATCCTAACGGCCCGAGTTAACTGGCAAGATAAAGTCGAAGGCCTCAACGCCGGCGCCGATGACTATTTAGTCAAACCCTTCCAGAAAGAAGAGTTAGTCGCAAGACTCGACGCCTTAGTTAGACGTAGCGCAGGCTTTGTTAAACCCGTCATCACCAGTGGTGAGCTAAAGCTGGATCTTGCCGCCAAGCAAGTGACCCTCGGCAACGAGATTATGGAAGTCACCGCCTTTGAATACCTCATTCTGGAATATCTAATGCGCCATTGTCATGAGGTCGTCGCCAAACAGCGACTCTTAGATGTGATTTATGGTGACAAGGAAGGCGACCCTAATACCATTGAAGTGATGGTGAGCCGTCTACGCAAAAAACTCACCCGTGATGGCATAGACAACCCGATAGCGACCATTCGTGGCCAAGGTTACAAATTCAATCTGCCATGCAATTAAGACTCAAAATGAAGAAACGTCTGCTGACGCGGATGTTTCTCACCTCATTATCAATCATCACCTTAGTCGGATTTGGCCTCGCTTGGATGGTCAATATTCTGCATGCGCAAAATAGCTACAACGAAGAAACCGCGCAGCTTATCGCCGAAATCCCCCAAGTCGCCGCAGAGCTGAGGGAGCACGATTTAATTCCCGACACCAGCGCTTGGTTAGAGGAAAACAACAAGCAAGAACGCTATGTGATGGCGAGCTGCGATGAAAAATTTAAACAGGTATGGACATCTTCCCTCGCCGTCGACCGGGGCTTGTTCGATACTTGCGAACGTTTCAACGAAATCCGTAATGATTCCCCGCCCTACTACCTGACCATGGCCGATGACAGAGGTTACTTCGTGTATTTGCTCGCGGTCGAAATCGCGGGAGTACACTACAACCTGCTGGTGATGAAGGATGCGGCTAAGCTTGAGCAGGAATACAGTAAATTCAGTAAGCGCACTTACATCCGTTTAGCCATGGTGCTCGCCCTCGCACTTATTCTGCTGGTCAGTGCGGCATATTGGGGGATGCGTCCACTGGTGCGGATGCAAAACGAACTGCAATCGATTAACCAAGGTAAGACAAAATCACTATCAGAGGGTTATCCCGTTGAGCTTGAAGGCGTAACTCAAGCCCTTAACCAGCTATTGCAACAATCGAGCGCCCAACAGCAACGTTATCAAAACGCGATGAACGATCTGGCCCACAGTCTAAAAACCCGTCTTGCCGCCGTTCACGCCATTACTGATGACACGACGCTGACGAAGCAATCCGCCAATGAAAAAATCATGGAGCAGATTAGCCAAATGGATCAGCTCGTTAAATATCAACTTAAGCGTGCCATGTTAGGCCGCCAGGGCTTAAAACAGGAGCACACCGCCATTGCCCCGCTGGTCGATCAACTGGCGCAAATGTTATTTAAGATTTATCGCGAAAAGCAGGTGCAATTTAAGGCCAACATCCCCACAAACTTGCAGTTCCCAGGCAATAAGGGCGACTTGATGGAGCTATGCGGCAACTTAATGGAAAATGCCTTCCGTTTATGCATCAGCCAAGTTCAGGTCAGCGCTCGCTTTACGGACCAAGGTGATTTTGAATTAATTGTCGAAGACGATGGGCCCGGGGTTGAAGAAAAGCTGCGCCAAAAAATTATTCAACGGGGCGTGAGAGCCGACACCCAATCCCCAGGACAAGGCATTGGGCTGGCGGTGTGTGATGAGATTGTCAGCAGCTACGGCGGCTATTTGAGTATTGAGGAAAGCCATTTAGAAGGCGCCAAGTTTAGAATTACTATCCCAGCTTAACCGCCTTCTTCACGCGCCGTTAGCTATATACCGCGTATAACTGTTCGGCGCGGTTAAACATCACCCACGACGTGGCAATATATTTATCATTACTGATAGGCATATTGCCGCGATGGGAATGGGTAAAACCTGCCGGCGCAATCACCATAGTGCCTTTCTTTGGTGAAATCTTACGCTGCTGATAATAAAACTCCGTTTCTCCGCCCTCTTCCACATCATTGAGATAGAACATATACAGCACGACGCGATGCAGCGCCTCATTGTGGTTTAGCTGGGGAAACTGCTCCGAATGCCAGTGGGGATACCCACCTTTATTCTTTTGATATTTTTGAATATTAATACTGCCACTGCGGTACAAATATTTTACTAAGGCTTCGGCTCTTGGCTGACCTAAGCGCTCAAAATTATTCGGGGTTAAGGTTACCGCTTGGCCTTGCTCGTCACTCACAGACACTGATACCGCGCCCATTAACGCCATGGAATATTGAGTAAAATAGTCGGCGGCGCCCTTGAGGGTATAGGATAACAGCTCATTTTTGAGGGGCTGTAAATCGGCAAAATTATCTAAGGTAAGATCTCGGCTGATCTTCTTCTCGAGGTCGACCCCATTACCCGTTTGGCCATCAACCACACCTGAATGTTGCTCAAATGCAAGAATGAGACGATCACATAAGTCATCGGGGATAGCATTAGGGTATACTTCGATAAAATCCATATTGGCTCAGTGTTTCGGCTATTTTGTACTCTTACTATGCTGACACGTTAGTTAAGTAATTGTAAAGCTGCATCATTGATATAAAATAACTCCATTGGCTTCACGATAACAAGAATATGAAAAAAAGCTGTAAAGTCTCAGTTCATCAATTACAGGTGGGTAATTTTGTGCGTTTACCCGTGGCCTGGAAAGATCATCCTTTTTTATTCAGTAGCTTTCATATCAAGCAAGCTGCGCAGATCGAGTTAATTAAAAACCTTGGTATTGAACACGTAATTGTTGATTTAGAGCGTAGCGAAACCACGCCTTTGGCCGCTGAGGCCGTCAATCCCATTAAAATTCCCCCTAGCGCAGATATCCATAGTTTAAAAAACGATATGGATATCTATAAAGCCGAACAAATCGAAGTACAAAAAAAGCTGCGCCGCGATATTCACAAAACCGAGCAAAACTTTACCCGCTCGGTTGCTATGATGCGCAGCCTTATCGCCAAACTTCGTAATCGCCCGCTCAACGCCGTGGATGATGCCAAGGATTTAGTGCATACCATAGTCGAGCAACTACTGAACTCCGATAACCTCGTCCTGCACTTAATGAGCGATGCTAAGCAAGATGAGAGCATTTACTACCACTCGCTAAACGTGGCCATACTCTCAATGCTTATCGCCAAAGAAATGGAGTGGGACCGTAGTGAAATCGAATTGGTGGGCTTAAGTGCACTGTTTCACGATGTCGGTAAACTCAAAGTGCCGCCGCAGATTTTGAAAAAGACCACACCTTGGTCCGCGCCAGAGCTAAATTTTATCAAACAACATCCGCTGCTGGGGATTGAACTGCTTAAGCTCGCCGAGAATTTCCCCGAGGCGGCGCTCGCTCCTATCACCAATCACCATGAGTATCTCGATGGCACAGGTTACCCCAAGGGATTAAAGGAAGCAGAACTGGATAAAATCTCCCAGCTGCTCGCTGTCGTGAACGAGTACGACTCGCTTTGTTATCCGAGTAATCAGGGCAAGGCGCGCATGCCCTACGCTGCCTTAGGCTATTTATATAAACAATATAAAACCAAATTAAATCAGGAATATATTGGCAAGATGATCAAAATGCTGGGCATTTATCCGCCGGGAAGTGTGGTGGAGTTGTCGAGCGGTCAATATGCCATGGTGATGTCGGTCAATCTGCAAAAGCTACTGTGCCCGAAAATCCTTGTGTACGATGCGCTCGTGCCTAAAGATCAGGCGCCAATTGTCGATCTAGAAGTCGAAGGGATCAGTATTGTCCGTTGCCTGCCACCCGCGGCACTCCCCGAAAAAGTGCATGAATACCTCAATCCACGTGAACGCGTGAGTTACTACTTTGGTGGCGATAGCCGTAAATAAACCAAAGGGATTCATTCGCCCAATAAAAAGCCGGAGTACTCCGGCTTTTTTGCATCCACGCCAATACACGCGATTAGAGCCAGTGTTTGCGCTTAAAGAAGAAATAGGTTCCCGCAGCACTTGCGAGCATCATCAATATCGCCATCGGATACCCATATTGCCAACCTAACTCAGGCATTCCATGGAAGTTCATCCCATAGCTGCTGGCAATCAGCGTGGGCGGCAGAAAAACCACAGCCGCAACCGAGAAGATTTTAATGATCTTATTCTGCTGTAACCCACTGAAACCCATGGCGGCGTCGAGCAAAAAGTTTAACTTATCGAAGATAAACTGACTGTGGGGCATTAACGACTCGATATCCGAGAGCATTTCGCGCAAGTCTTTTAAATGTTCATCGGACAATTGCCCGCGGTAGTACCGCTGCATATAACGAAGCGAGCGCTGGGTATCGAGCAAACTTAAGCGAATTTTACCGTTCGAGTCTTCCTGCAAAGTGATGAGTTTAAATACATCGTCCAGCTCATCATTATCAAACACTTGCTCACCCACATTTTCAAGAACCGTATACACGTCCTCAATCAAGTCGGAGAGATAATCCACTTTCAGATTAAAGAGTTCGAGGAACAATTCCTGCGGAGTTGAGACTTCTAACCGACCAAGGCGTAAGTAGTTACGCAACAAACGGATCAGGCCGACATCCTCTTCACGTATGGTCAACAGGAAATTCGTCCGCAGGTTAAAGGAAACGTTTACCCCACGAACGTCTTGCCCCACTCGCTGGGGGAATAACGAATTGATATGTAAGCCGTCGCTGTTTTGATAAAAACGCGCCGAAGCCTCAATCTCGTTGATATCTTCTTCGTCAGGCACTTCTTCAACGGAAAAACGACTTAACCATTCTCGCTCTGCATCATCAGGTTTATAGAGATCCAACCATATGGTCGACGCCGGAATACTGTCTTGTGTGTTAATCTCAGTGACCGTCAGTTGACGGTTTTCGTAGACATAGGCAGTAATCATGTGTCCTCCTGAAAAAAACTTAAGCAAAAAGTCCACTTAAGTGCAGGCTAAAAAATTGTCGCTAGTTTAACGCATAACTTAGTAATGAAAAGGCGGGAGCGATAAATTCATAAAATAAATCTGTATTAGTCTTCGAGAATTTCTAGCCGCTCCGCATTAGAAAAGCGAATGTGTACCCCCTCAATCGTCACCATTTTGGCCTCCGAGATATCCCCTTTATGCGCCTTGTACACGCCGGATAACACACCAGCTGGAGACACTATCGTCACAGTCACGACTTTATGTTGATCGTACCAGTACCACACACTGTAGCTTAAAAGGCTCAGCCCCAGCAGTAAAAATGCTGCACGCATGCCGTAACGGCGCCACAGACTCGGCATCGGCAGAAGATTTACCGAAGTGGCAGACGCCTGCTTAGGACGCCGATTGGCCAGCAGTAAAATCGCCATAATGATAACGGCTAATGTGAGTAGCAGTTTTGTTAACAAGGGACACTCCAGAGGGCGGGACTTAACCGATTATAATCGACATTGAAATGCGAAACTGTCATTAAGATCAAGCTTATGCAACACAATATCGCAGCGACATAACTGAATATTTCAATATCAGACTAACAGCAGAAGATGACAAGTTAACATCTAACCTCAAAAATCGAGTCAATTGAAAGTCTAGTCATGCAAAACGGTGACACGCTAAACGCCAGCTCAAGGCGACTAAGAGACACCTAGAATGCCTCAAACTGCGCTGCCATACGCCGTATTTGACTTAGCGGCACACCATGACGATTACGCTCGGCGCACAGTTGTTGATGCGCGCGCGCTGAAGGCTCCCCTACCAGTACGATACGCACTTGATAACCTAAGGCTTTCGCAGCCGCCTCATAGGCCATGTACTCCCAGCGGCAAAGATTAGTGTTATCACAAATAACGATAGGCTGAGCGCTACTGAGCGCATGAATAAACGCGGTTAAATTACGTTGATGGTATTCGGAGAGTTTTTTCGCATCGAATCGATACTCCTCTCCCTCGTAGAAAAAACTATCGGTCGAAAAAATGCCGCCTTGGCGAACGCGAATCGCCTCTTCTAACGGTAGATTGGCCACAAACTGCTCGACCCAATGGGATTTACCGCTGCCCGGTAATCCCCGCATAATAATCGCCAGTTTTTGCGTCATGGGCTCGTTGCTCATTCTTTTACATCGGACTCGGCTAAATCTGAGCCAATCACTTTGCCTGCGAGTATGGTATCGACCAATTTAGGCACCAAATCCCCCGCCTTACCGGTTAAATGATATTGGAACTGGCTGTGTCTATCGGGGGTGACTAAATTGACTTCCACCGTTTGTGCGCCATGATGATTGGCCGTATCGACAAACCCTGCCGCTGGATACACAGTGCCCGACGTACCAATGGCAATGAATAAATCGCAGTTATCGAGCGCATCGTGAATTCTGTCCATCCCCAGCGGCATCTCGCCAAACCACACCACATGGGGGCGTAATCGTTGCGCGGGAATACAGCAGGTACAACAGTTATTGGGGCCGAAGGGTTCTCTTAATAAGAAAGTTTGGCGAGAGCGTGGGCAGCGACCTTTGGATAATTCGCCATGCATGTGCAACAAGCGCCGAGAACCCGCTCGTTCATGTAGATCATCAATATTTTGGGTCACAATCAATAATTGCCCGGCAAATTCCGCCTCTAGCTTAGCCAACGCCAAATGCGCCGCATTAGGCATCACTGTGCCACTGTGCAATTGCTCCCAACGGCTATTATAAAATCGCTCAACCAGTTCGGTATCGCGGGCATAACCTTCGGGAGTGGCCACGTCTTCAATATGATGCTCTTCCCATAGACCATCTTGATCGCGAAAGGTACGTAATCCCGATTCGGCAGAAATGCCCGCGCCAGTTAACACCACAATATGCTGGTACATACCGCTTCCTTTTATTGTAATTATTCTGTCCATTGTCCCGACATTTGCGCGTCGTGAACATTATTCCTTGGTATAACCTTACAAAAACTATGCTTGAATTGCCGCAATTTATTGCAATTTCGCGCTAAGTGACACAATTTATCTGCATATAGACCCATAAAGCGAGAACAAAGGTTTAAGTTTTTAATTTGACCCCCTATAATGGCATTCACTATCCACGGATGAACCTATTGGTTCTGCAATCAAGAGATTAGCAATGACAGATGGAAATCAAGCGCTAAAAAAAGCCGGTTTGAAAATCACCCTGCCACGAGTCAAGATCCTAGAACTGATGCAAGGACCTGAAAACCAACATATCAGTGCAGAAGACTTATATAAGAAACTGCTCGATTTAGGTGAAGAAATTGGTCTGGCAACAGTTTACCGTGTATTAAACCAGTTTGATGATGCCGGTATCGTATCTCGCCACCACTTCGAAAGTGGCAAGGCGGTATTCGAGTTATCGACTCAACACCACCACGATCACTTAGTGTGCCTCTCCTGTGGCAAAGTGATTGAGTTTTCAGATGAAGTAATTGAACGTCGTCAAGACGAAATCGCCAGCAAGTACAACATTAAACTGACTAACCACAGCTTATATTTGTACGGTCATTGCACCAACGACAAGTGCGATCATAACGACGAGTAAGCAGATTTAGCTCAATCAGGATATTAACCAGACACACCTAATAAAAAACCAGCCATCTAGGCTGGTTTTTTATTGAAATGCTCAGGCACAGTTAGAGCACCTTCGCGTACACATTCACTTTATGTCCCATAAACTCACTAGGTTCACGCCAATGCATGCCTATGCGTTTAGCAACGCTCTCAGAGCCAATGTTACCCTCTAGGATCAATGCAATGATTTGCGTAATACCAAACTGCGGGAACACACTGATTGCAGCTTGAGCTGCTTCGGTACCAATCCCCTTGCCCCAATACTCGGGAAAATAACGATAGCCAATTTCGACTTCGTTATATTCGGGAATAAACTTAGGTCCACAAAAACCAATCACCTTCTTATCAGCCTTGTGCTCGACGGCCCAGCGGCCGAATCCCCGTTGCTGATAATCCTGCAAAATCACGTTATGGAACAACTCCCGCGCCTGCTCTGGAGCAGTAAACGGCGCAACAGGAATGTATTTAAGCATCTCAGGAATGCTATTCATCAAGTAGAGGGCATCGACATCCTGCTCGGTAAATGGTCTGAGTATTAAACGCTCTGTCTGTATAATCATATTGGCTTCCTTCATATTGCCCTCTAGACACTCACAGCAAGTGCTGTGATTAACGGTGGAAGTCACCGCTACGCTCTGGCTGATACATAATTTCTTCGATACGCACATTGACCATAGTGCCACCAGGGCCTGGCCATTCGATTTCATCCCCTTGGGATAAGCCCAATAAGGCACTGCCCACGGGTGCAAGAATGGAAATCGTACCCTCACCCGTCGCATCCTTGGGATAAACTAACCGTAAACAGAAGGTGTCGTCACTGGAGGACACACTAAATTTCACCTCAGAATTCATCGTCACCACATTACCGGGCATCTGCGCGGCGGGCACAATATCGGCTCGGTCGAGTTCCGCCTCCAATGCCGCGCGTCCCGGAAAGGCGTTGGCTGGTAATGACTCCAGTAGACGCTCGAGTCTTTCTAAATCGATTTCTGAAATAATGATCTTTGGTGTTTTCACAGTCTTTCCCTCGTGTAAATAGATGTCCCTTAGGGTTAAACATCTGCTGTGGGCTTATCCTCCCCCAATGGGATAAACCAATAAAAAAATACGCTCGCAGCTAAATGCCGCAATCGCGTGGTAATTAAGTACAAGATGTATTGCTGAACAGCCGTGGTGCCATAAGCGCAGGGCTTAGGGTTGTGGCTCTACTAATGCATTCACACGTCCATCAGGTGATGACGTTTGGTAGAGAAGCCCAATCTAACCCTTTGTAAATAAAAATGCTAGCCTGCACGATGTTAGCTTTGTCCCATTATCACACTTTACTGCTCGGCACTGGCTAACAGACACGCAATAAAAAAGGCGCCTTAGGCGCCTTTTCGTGTGTTAACGGTTAGATTACCAACCGGTTTTAGCACGCAGCGCTTTGCCGATATCAGCTAACGAGCGGACAGTTGTCACGCCCGCTGCTTCTAATGCAGCAAATTTGTCAGCAGCAGTACCTTTACCGCCAGCAATGATCGCACCCGCGTGACCCATACGCTTACCAGCAGGAGCAGTTACACCCGCGATGTAAGAAACAACAGGTTTAGTCACGTTAGCTTTGATATAAGCAGCCGCTTCTTCTTCAGCAGTACCACCGATTTCACCGATCATAACGATGGCTTCAGTCTGTGGATCGTTTTGGAACATTTCCAATACGTCGATGAAGTTAGTGCCTGGGATTGGGTCACCACCAATACCTACGCAAGTAGATTGGCCGAAACCTTCGTCAGTAGTTTGCTTAACCGCTTCATAAGTCAGCGTACCAGAACGAGAAACGATACCCACTTTACCTTTTAAGTGGATGTGGCCTGGCATAATACCAATCTTACATTCACCTGGGGTGATAACACCTGGGCAGTTTGGACCGATCATGCGAACGCCAGTTTCTTCTAGCTTCACTTTCACTTCCAGCATATCCAGTGTTGGGATACCTTCAGTGATACAAACGATCAGCTCAATACCACCGTCGATAGCTTCGAGGATAGCGTCTTTACAGAAAGGAGCTGGAACGTAGATAACAGAAGCGGTTGCACCAGTAGCAGCAACAGCGTCTTTCACAGTGTTGAACACTGGCAGACCTAAGTGCTCAGTACCGCCTTTACCTGGAGATACACCACCAACCATTTGCGTACCGTAATCGATAGCTTGTTGAGAGTGGAAAGTACCTTGACCACCGGTAAAGCCTTGGCAGATTACCTTGGTATCTTTGTTAATTAATACAGACATTATTTGCCCTCCGCAGCTTTAACTACTTGCTCAGCCGCATCAGTCAGACTGTTAGCTGCAATGATATCAAGACCTGATTTAGCTAATACTTCACGGCCTAATTCAGCGTTAGTACCTTCTAAACGCACTACAACTGGCACTTTAACGCCAACTTCTTTAACAGCGCCAATGATACCTTCTGCGATCATGTCACAACGTACGATACCACCGAAGATGTTAACCAGAACGGCTTTCACATTGCTGTCAGACAGAATGATCTTGAATGCTTCAGCAACACGTTCTTTAGTCGCGCCACCACCTACGTCGAGGAAGTTAGCTGGCTTGCCACCGTGCAGGTTAACGATGTCCATAGTACCCATTGCTAGGCCAGCACCGTTCACCATACAACCCACGTTTCCGTCCAGCGCAACATAGTTCAGCTCGAACATTGCAGCGTGAGCTTCACGGGCGTCATCCTGTGATGGATCGTGCATTGCTTTGATTTTTGGTTGACGGAACAGTGCGTTACCATCGATACCAATTTTGCCGTCTAAGCAGTGCAGGTTACCTTCAGTGGTGATAACCAGTGGGTTGATTTCCAGCAGTGCGAAATCGTGATCAACGAACATAGTCGCCAGACCCATGAAGATCTTGGTGAATTGCTTCATTTGAGTTGGGTTTAAGCCCAGTTTGAAGCCAAGATCACGTGCTTGGTATGGTTGAGGACCAGTCAGTGGATCGATGATCGCTTTGTGAATGAGTTCTGGCGTTTCTTCTGCCACTTTCTCAATCTCAACACCACCTTCGGTAGACGCCATGAACACTACGCGACGGGTAGCGCGGTCAACGACTGCACCTAAGTACAGTTCGTTAGCGATGTCGGTGCAGCTTTCTACTAAAATTTTAGCAACCGGCTGACCTTTCTCATCAGTTTGATAAGTCACCAGATTTTTGCCTAACCAGTGTTCGGCAAAGGCTCTGATTTCTTCTTTATCGCCAGTGACTTTAACGCCACCCGCTTTACCGCGGCCGCCTGCGTGTACTTGACACTTAACAACCCATAAATTTCCGCCAATACGGCCTGCCGCTTCTACAGCTTCTTGGGCTGTATCACAGGCAAAACCTTCTGACACTGGTAAACCATATTCGGCAAATAGGGATTTTGCCTGATACTCATGCAAATTCATGATGATCTATCCGTATACTTCTAATCAAATCCAACTGGCCCCACGGGGCCAGTCACGAGGGTATGTCTGACGCTTGTCTTTAACTAACAGGTTAAACTTAATCGTTTAGCGCGTTAGATTATAGGTCAAGTAGCAGACGAGTTGGGTCTTCCAAGAAGTCTTTAATGGCGACTAAGAAGCCAACTGACTCACGGCCATCGATAATACGATGGTCATATGAGAGAGCTAGGTACATCATGGGCAGGATTTCCACCTGACCATTCACGGCCATTGGGCGATCTTTAATGGCATGCATGCCTAAAATCGCGCTTTGTGGCAGGTTTAAAATTGGGGTAGACATCAGAGAGCCGAATACACCACCGTTAGTCACAGTGAAGTTACCGCCAGTCATATCAGCCACAGTCAGCTTGCCATCACGGCCTTTGATCGCCAGATCGCGGACTGCTTTTTCGATATCAGCTAGGCTCATGGTATCGGTGTCACGCAGTACTGGGGTAACCAGACCACGTGGCGTTGATACCGCGATGCTGACGTCGAAGTAGTTGTGGTAAACGATATCGTCACCGTCGATTGACGCGTTTACTTCTGGGAAGCGTTTCAGCGCTTCAGTTACCGCTTTCACGTAGAAAGACATGAAACCTAAACGGATACCGTGGCGCTTTTCAAAGATATCTTGGTACTGCTTACGGATATCCATGATTGGCTTCATGTTCACTTCGTTGAACGTCGTGAGCATTGCAGTAGAGTTTTTCGCTTCTAATAAACGGTTAGCGATAGTCTTACGTAAACGAGTCATTGGAACACGTTTCTCGCTACGACCCGCAGCAAGTGGTTGTACCGCAGGAGCCGCAGGGGCAGCAGCCGCTTTAGGCGCAGACTTGATAAAGGCTTCAACGTCTTCTTTAGTGATACGGCCACCGACACCAGTGCCCTTCACTTTGCTCGCATCAACATTGTGCTCAGCCAGTAAACGACGTACTGATGGGCTTAATGCATCGTTAGACTCTTCAGTTGCAGCAGCGGCAACAGGTGCAGCAGCTTCAGCTTCGGCTTTAGTCACTTCTTGACCAGAAACCGCACCCGCGATGAACTTAGCAATCACTTGCTCGCCCAGAACGGTGTCGCCTTCTTGGAACAGGAACTCACCGATGTGACCATCTTCTGGTGCAACCACTTCCAGTACGACTTTGTCAGTTTCAATATCAACCAGATTTTGATCACGAGAAACTTGCTCACCCACTTTTACGTGCCAAGTGGCGATAGTTGCATCGGCAACAGATTCTGGCAGTACGGGTACCTTGATTTCGATACTCATGAAAAACGATCCTTTTTTATAAAATGTCTATTACTACAGTCTTAGCTATTACAGCTTTAGGGCACTGTTCACTAAAGATTCTTGTTGGTGAGCATGCAGCTCTGGGTAACCACAGGCTGGTGCAGCAGATGCTTCACGGCCAGCGTAGGTCAGTTTTGCACCCGCTGGGATAGCAGCCCAGAAGTGATGTTGGCTAGAGTACCAAGCACCCTGGTTTTGCGGCTCTTCCTGACACCATACAAAATCCTTCACATGTTGGTAGTCAGCTAAGGCTGCAACCATTTCTTCATGTGGGAACGGATATAACTGTTCGACACGGATTATTGCAATGTTATTGATGTTTTCTTTACGGCGTTTTTCCAGCAGCTCGAAGTATACCTTACCGCTACAGAACACGACGCGATCGACCTTGCTCGCTTCTAACGTATCGATTTCACCGATCACGTTTTGGAAGCTGCCATTAGCCAATTCTTCCATGGTAGAAACCGCTAATGGGTGACGTAGCAATGACTTAGGTGACATCACCACCAGTGGACGACGCATTGGGCGCACCACTTGGCGACGCAGCATATGGTAAACCTGTGCTGGCGTTGATGGCACACACACTTGCATGTTGTGGTTAGCACACAGCTGCAAGAAACGCTCTAAACGGGCACTTGAGTGTTCTGGACCTTGACCTTCGTAACCGTGTGGTAACAGCATGGTCAAACCGCATAAACGGCCCCACTTCTGCTCACCAGACGACAGGAACTGGTCGATAACCACTTGCGCACAGTTAGCGAAGTCACCGAATTGGGCTTCCCAAATCGCCAGACCACCTGGTTCCGCTGTCGCATAGCCGTATTCGAAGGCTAATACTGATGCTTCAGACAATACTGAGTCAGTAATGTCGATTGGACCTTGGTCTTCAGACAAGTTACGCAGTGGTAAGTAAGTTGTCGCATCGTTTTGGTTGTGCAGAACCGCGTGACGGTGGAAGAAAGTACCACGGCCAGAGTCTTGACCTGTAATGCGAACACGTTGCTTGTCTTCAAGAATCGTGGCGTAAGCTAAGGTTTCAGCAAAGCCCCAGTCGAGTAACTTCTCGCCCTTCGCCATAGCAACGCGATCGCCATAGATTTTAGCAACGCGTGAATGCAATGGGTGGCTCTCTGGCACGTAGCTTAGTTTTTCAGCTAGGTTCTGTAAGCGCGCCAGTGGCAGAGATGCTTGATACGCTTCGTCCCACTCACGGCCAATGTAAGGAGTCCAATCCACTGTGTGCAGTGTCATTGGGCGCCATTCTTTCACCACACAGTCACCTTGGTCTAAGGCGTCACGGTAGGTGTTGATCATGCTGGTCACTTCATCAGCGCCGATGCTGTTTTCAGCGATCAGTTTGTCAGCGTAGATCTTACGTGGCGTTGGGTGTTTCTTGATCTTGGCATACATCAATGGCTGAGTTGCACTTGGCTCGTCAGCTTCGTTGTGGCCATGACGACGGTAACACACTAAGTCAATCACCACGTCACGTTTAAACTCGTTACGGTAATCAACAGCAAGCTGAGCAACAAAGGCAACGGCTTCTGGATCGTCAGAGTTCACGTGGAAAATCGGTGCCTGAACCATCTTAGCGATGTCAGTACAGTATTCAGTTGAACGCACATCAAAGTGGTTTGACGTTGTAAAACCAACTTGGTTGTTTACAACGATACGGATGCTGCCGCCCACTTTAAAGCCACGGGTTTGAGACATGTTGAATGTCTCTTGCACGATACCTTGACCAGCAATTGCAGAGTCACCGTGAATCGTGATTGGCATCACCTGTAAACCGTCTTTACAACCACGGCGGTCTTGACGAGCACGGACAGAGCCCATAACCACAGGGTTAACGATTTCAAGGTGTGATGGGTTAAAGGCCAGTGCTAAATGCACGTTGCCACCCGGCGTTTCGAAATCTGAAGAGAAACCTTGGTGGTATTTTACGTCGCCTGAACCGTGGGTATCGGCGTGCTTACCGGCGAACTCGTCAAACAGTTCTGCTGGACGCTTACCTAACACGTTCACCAGTACGTTTAAACGACCACGGTGAGCCATACCGACTACGATTTCTTTAGTACCCGCTTCGCCTGCGCGGTAAATGATTTCGCGCATCATAGGAACTAACGCATCGCCACCTTCTAACGAGAAGCGTTTTGCACCAGGGAATTTAGCGCCTAAATATTTTTCAATGCCTTCAGCAGCATTTAGGCCTTCGAGAATGCGGGTCTTAACGCTTTTATCGTAGTTGGCTTTACCTAAAGATGGTTCGAGACGTTGTTGGATCCAACGCTTCTCATCGGTATCGGTAATGTGCATGTATTCGGCGCCAATCGAACCACAGTAAGTGGCTTTTAGCGCTTTGACTAAGTCAGCCAGCTTCATGGTTTCGCCGCCGTGGGCGAACGAGCCAGTGTTGAACTCACGTTCCATGTCTTCTTTGGTCAGACCGTGGAATGCGGGATCTAAATCGGCAACAGGTTCACGTTTCCACAATTCTAACGGGTCGAGGTTAGCCCCTTGGTGACCACGGAAACGGTGGGCGTTGATCAGCTGCAGCACTTTAACTTGCTTAGCATCCAACTCAGGATCGGTCACACGAGCTGCGCTCTTATGACGTCCGTCCATCGCTAAACTGCGAAAATAATCACGTACTTTGGAGTGAGCCGCTTCAGGCGCGTCTTTAGAAGCACCGTTCACCGGAGGGAGATTATCAAATACCGCACGCCAATCGTCAGAGACTGACTGTGGGTCTTCTTGATAGGCTTCATACATCTCTTCTACGTAGGTCGAATTTGCACCACTTAAGTGAGATGATTCGAGCCAGGCTTTCATGATGCCTTGGTGCATTGCTATTCCTTTCAAACTTTATACACGTGCTTAGCCATAGTTTTTATATGCAATCTCAAGCGATTACCTTCGACGCATAAATTTTGCCGCCCCTAGATATCCAGATTTCACGGCGCGTTGTCTTCCATTACATACACAAAAGAGCCACCTTCTATACCCAGAAAGTGACTCTTCGAGAGCTATATTATTATTGATTTAAGCTCGGGTTCTCGCATTACACAGCTCGCTTAAGCAGCATTGACTTAATGTGACCAATTGCTTTAGTCGGATTAAGTCCTTTTGGACAGACGTCAACGCAGTTCATGATGCCGTGGCAACGGAACACGCTGTAGGCGTCGTCCAGCTCAGAAAGACGTTCTTCTGTCGCTGTATCGCGGCTGTCGATCAAGAAACGGTAAGCGTGTAGCAGACCGCTAGGACCGATAAACTTATCAGGATTCCACCAGAACGATGGACAAGCCGTAGAACAACATGCACACATGATACATTCGTACAGACCATCTAAATGCGCACGCTGTTCAGGTGACTGTAAATGTTCACGGGCAGGCATCTTCTCATCGTTGATGAGGAACGGCTTGATCTTCTCGTACTGCTTGTAGAACTGAGTTAAATCAACCACTAAGTCACGTACGACTGGCATACCTGGCAGTGGACGAATTTCCAACTTCTTACCTTTGAAGGTAGAGATTGGCGTAATACAAGCCAGACCGTTTTTACCGTTCATGTTCACACCGTCACTACCGCAAACACCTTCACGGCATGAGCGACGGAACGCTAACGTTGGGTCCTGTTCTTTTAACTTGATCAGTGCATCAAGCACCATCATGTCAGAGCCTTCAGCCACTTCAAGGCTGTAATCCTGCATGTAAGGTTTTGTATCTACATCAGGATTGTAACGATAAACTGCAAATTCCAATTTCATCTTTGCAACTCCTAGTAGGTACGTTTCTTCGGCGGGAATGCTTCACGTAACTTAGGCGCCATATTCACAGCACGACGGTCCATGGTTTCAGTCACAGGGTCAAACAGGGTGTGACATAACCAGTTATCATCATCACGCTCTAAATAGTCTTCACGTGAGTGAGCACCACGGCTCTCTGTACGGAAGTTAGCAGCATAAGCGGTGGCAATTGCCGTCGCCATCAGGTTGTCTAACTCTAAACATTCAATACGTTGAGTGTTGAATTCACGAGAGTTATCAGACAACTTGGCATTTTCTAAACGCTTACGGATAGCTTTTAACTGCTCTAAACCTTCTGCCATTGCATCGCCACGGCGGAATACAGAGAAGTTTAATTGCATGCAAAGTTGTAAATCTTTACGGATTTGCGCTGGGTCTTCGCCAGACTTGTTGCTTTCCCAGCGGTTTAAGCGTGCTAATGTCGCTTGAATTTCCGCATCGGTCGCATCTTTTGGATCCGCAGTCTCATCGAGTGCTTTACCTAAGTGTTGACCCGCAGCGCGGCCAAAGACCACTAAGTCGAGCAGAGAGTTACCGCCTAAGCGGTTAGCACCGTGTACGGACACACAGGCAATTTCACCTACTGCGAATAAACCAACCACATCTTGCTCGCTGCCGTCGTCATTCTTACGAATAACTTGACCGCTCACCTTAGTTGGCAGACCACCCATCATATAGTGACAGGTTGGCAGTACTGGGATCGGACCATCGGCCGGATCGATATGCGCGAAGGTACGAGAAAGTTCACACACGCCTGGTAGACGGGCTTCTAAGGTCTCTTTACCTAAGTGATCGAGTTTCAGCAAGCAGTGTGGGCCTAATGGACCATCTAAACCACGGCCTTCACGGATTTCAGTCATCATAGAACGTGCTACCACGTCACGAGATGCTAAGTCCTTGGCGTTTGGTGCATAACGCTCCATGAAACGCTCGCCGTCTTTGTTCAGCAGGTAACCACCTTCACCACGACAACCTTCAGTCACAAGTACACCCGCACCAGCGATACCGGTTGGGTGGAATTGCCACATTTCCATATCTTGCATCTGAACACCAGCACGCATTGCCATACCAACACCGTCACCGGTATTGATGTGTGCGTTTGTGGTTGATGCGTAGATACGACCAGCACCGCCAGTCGCGAGTACAGTGGCTTTGGCTTTGAAGTAAACGATTTCACCGGTTTCGATTTCAATCGCAGTACAACCTACGATGGCACCGTCTTGGTTTTTCACTAAATCGAGGGCATACCACTCAGAAAACACTTGGGTTTTGTGTTTAACGTTCTGTTGGTATAAGCAGTGAAGCAGTGCGTGACCAGTACGGTCTGCTGCTGCAGCGGTACGCGCCGCTTGTTCACCACCGAAGTTTTTAGATTGACCACCGAAAGGACGTTGGTAAATCTTACCGTTATCGAAACGAGAGAAGGGTAAACCCATGTGCTCGAGTTCAATAATGGCTTCTGGACCTGTTTGACACATGAATTCGATAGCGTCTTGGTCACCGATAAAGTCGGAACCTTTTACGGTATCGTACATGTGTTGTTCCCAATGGTCTTCATGGGCGTTACCTAACGCAACGGTGATACCACCCTGCGCAGATACGGTATGAGAACGGGTTGGGAATACTTTAGATAAAAGCGCACAGCTCTTACCTTCTTTAGAAATCTGTAATGCTGCGCGCATACCGGCACCGCCGGCACCAATCACTACAGCATCAAACTCACGTACTGGAATACTCACTTAGACACCCCACACAATAACAATGCCGGCCGCCAGATAACAAAAGACGGTGACGACGAAGGTGAACTGTAAAACACCGCGTAACGAAGTGCACTTGACGTAATCCGTCAATACTTGCCATACACCAATCCAGGCGTGAACAAGCAGTGCAACCAGCGCAAGCAGGGTAAACACTTTCATTGGCAGAGCACTAAACAGGCCGTGCCAAACGTCATAGGTGAGAGGGGAACTACATGCAATAAAGCCAACCATGAAAATGGTGTAACAGGCGAGGATTACTGCACTAGCGCGTAGTAGAATAAAGTCATGAACACCACTGCGTCCAAAACTTGCTGCATTGGTTACCATACCCATAACCCCGCTAAAATTGAAAAGGCTACCGTCAGTACAAATACAGCTTTCGCTGAGGCGGTGCCCGAAGCCAACTCTTCCCAACGACCGGTATCCATTACTAAGTGGCGTAGGCCACCGAATAAGTGATAAGCCAGTGCAGTCAAAATGCCCCACATGATGAACTTCACAACGAAGTTATCAAACAGAGATTGTACGCCTGCGAAACTTTCAGCGGAGGCTAAAGATGAATTTAGCAACCAAATAAGAATGCCAACAGCGAATAGCATGATGACACCGGATACACGGTGAAGAATTGACACAATCGCTGTTGCAGGAAAGCGAATGGTCTGCAGATCTAAATGGACAGGTCTTTGCTTTTTCACGTTCTGCTCACTCAGCTCCATTGAGCATTTTTTTTGTTATGTGAACCGCTTTTGTACAAACTTTAAACCAAGGGGTAAATCAGGGCAAAAGTAAACACAAAAGCAAAGTTTAAACAAACAGATAACTATTTGAACACTCACCTATTTAACATGTAAATAAAGGGTGCTTTAACATCATCGTTTGCAGCCATTATTAGGCGGAGGCAAGTATACTCGCGCGAAATGTCAAATACAAACATCACAGAATGCAAATTTTGTTTTTTTAAGGATATTTTCACCTAAGTGCCAGCTGCACCAAGGAAAGTAAAGAGATTTATACCATGGTCTAACAAATTTAAACGCTTATTTAAATTGAAATGTGATCTAGAATGGCTGTAAAGTAATGGCGGTTTGACATGCCGCACTCACAGATAAGAACGAAGTAAGGAGAACGGGGTATGGCTGATTTAAAAGCCAAATTAGAATTACCAGGGAACGACTCGATAGAATTGCCAGTAAAGCAAGGATCCGCTGGTTTTGACGTAATCGATATCAGTAAACTTGGCAGCAAGGGTTACTTCACTTTTGATCCAGGTTTTCTCGCGACAGCCTCCTGTGAATCTGCAATTACCTATATCGATGGCGATCAAGGTATATTGTTACACCGCGGCTATCCAATCGAGCAACTCGCCGTTGACTCAGATTACTTAGACCTGTGTTACCTGCTGCTTTACGGTGAACTGCCGACGAAAGAGCAATATGCTGAATTTGTACACACAGTAAAAACCCACACTATGGTTCATGAGCAACTCGCCTTCTTCTTTAGAGGTTTCCGTCGTGATGCTCATCCTATGGCGATGTTATGTGGTGTCACTGGTGCATTGTCTGCATTTTATCAAGACTCACTCGATGTCAACGATCCTCGCCACCGCGAAATCGCCGCTTATCGCCTAGTCTCCAAAATGCCAACGATTGCCGCTATGTGCTACAAGTACTCTTCTGGCCAGCCATTCGTTTACCCACGCAATGACTTAAGCTACGCAGGCAACTTCTTAAGCATGATGTTTGCTGTTCCTTGTGAAGAGTACAAGGTAAACCCAATCGTTGAACGTGCTATGGACCGTATCTTCATTCTACATGCGGATCACGAACAAAACGCGTCAACGTCAACCGTACGTTTAGCCGGTTCTTCAGGCGCGAATCCATTCGCGTGTATCGCTGCGGGTATTGCTTCTCTATGGGGCCCTGCGCACGGCGGCGCGAACGAAGCTTGTCTACAAATGTTAGAAGAAATCGGTTCAGTGGACCGTATTCCTGAATTCATCGCCCGTGCGAAAGACAAGAACGACCCATTCCGTCTGATGGGCTTCGGACACCGTGTTTACAAAAACTTTGACCCACGTGCCAAAGTCATGCGTGAAACCTGTCACGAAGTGTTAAAAGAACTGAAAGTACAAGATCCATTATTAGATGTTGCGATGGAACTTGAGCGTATCGCACTGGAAGACGAGTACTTCATTTCGAAGAAACTCTATCCAAACGTCGATTTCTACTCTGGCATCATCATGAAAGCCATTGGTATTCCAACTAGCATGTTCACTGTACTGTTTGCATTAGCACGTACTGTGGGTTGGATTGCTCACTGGAAAGAAATGTTGGATCAACCAGGTCACAAGATCAGCCGTCCACGTCAGCTATATACTGGCGAGACTGCGCGTGACTTCGTTAGCCAAGATAAACGCTAAACTGCATTTATCGATAAAAGCGCCCTCTGGGCGCTTTTTTATTGGCATTTTTTATCCCCGCCTTTCTCTCCTCTCATCAGCCCCGCTAGCACAATAGCCAATCTCTCAGCCACTCAACCAAAGCTTATTTAGCATTTCTCATCACTTTTTAAACTTTTTAGCTACATTTAGTAAGTTTGCCTAATCCACAATCTCATAATTTTAAGTTAATTTACTGAAATTAATGTATTTTTAATTTTGGCATGTTTTTCGCTTTAAGATGGCATCACAAAAATGACAACAGGTAATACTCTTATGGAAAAGTCAAAAATTGCTAAGTTCGCCCTACCCGTGCTGTTAGTGTCAATTTTAGCGGCATGCGGCGAAGAGGAAGTGGCTAAAAAAGAAGAACAATATGCCATCCCCGTCGAAACCACTACCGTACTGCAGGGTAATGTGTCTTCGTTTTATAGCACTACGGCCACCCTCGAAGCTCCGCAGGAAGCCAACGTCGTTAGCCGCATTGCCGGCCTTATCGAAGCCATTAATGTCGAAGAAGGTGACCGGGTACAAAAAGGCCAAATCCTTGCGGTTATCGATGCTAAACGTCAGCAATACGATCTCGACCGCTCCGAAGCCGAAGTGAAAATCATCGAGCAAGAGTTAAACCGCTTAAAGAAAATGAGCAACAAAGAGTTTATCAGTGCCGACTCGATGGCCAAACTTGAGTACAACCTACAGGCCGCTATCGCCAAACGCGATCTTGCCGAACTACAAGTCAAAGAAAGCCATGTGGTTTCCCCTATCAATGGAATTATTGCTAAACGTTATGTGAAGGCCGGTAACATGGCGAAGGAGTTTGGGGATCTGTTTTATATCGTCAATCAAGACGAACTGCACGGGATTGTGCATTTACCCGAGCAGCAATTAACCAGCCTGCGTTTAGGCCAAGAAGCCCAAGTCTTTAGTAATCAACAGAGCAAAAACGCTATCCACGCGAAAGTATTGCGGATAAGCCCAGTGGTCGACCCACAGAGCGGCACCTTTAAAGTGACGTTAGCCGTACCGAATCAGAATGCCCATTTAAAGGCCGGTATGTTCACTCGGGTCGAATTGAAGTATGACACCCATGAAAATGTGATCACTGTGCCCTACAGTGCCCTGATCAACCAAGACAACAAGCAAGCCCTGTATGTGATTGACGGCACGAGCGCAGACCATCGCGCCAATCGCCGTGAAGTCGAAATTGGTTACCGTGAAGGCGACGCGGTGGAAGTGGTCTCCGGCCTCAAACCCGGCGAGCAAGTCGTGACACGTGGCCAGCAAAATTTGAAAGACCAATCCTTAGTTGAAGTCATTACCCCACTCGATTTGGCCTCAGCGAAGAACTGATAGGAGTCTTTCATGTCAATCATCAGCACCTCAGTTAAACGGCCAGTCACGGTATGGATGTTCATGCTGGCCATTATGTTATTCGGTATGGTGGGGTTTTCGCGCTTAGCAGTAAAACTCCTACCCGATTTAAGCTACCCCACCTTGACCATTAGAACCATGTACGACGGTGCTGCGCCCGTTGAAGTGGAGCAACTGGTCTCAAAACCCATTGAAGAAGCCGTCGGTGTAGTGAAAGGCTTGCGTAAGATAAGCTCAATCTCCCGCTCTGGCATGTCCGATGTGGTACTCGAGTTTGAATGGAGCACCACTATGGATATGGCGAGCCTCGATGTGCGTGAAAAACTCGATACTATCGCCCTGCCACTGGATGTTAAAAAGCCATTATTACTGCGCTTTAACCCCAACCTAGACCCTATCATGCGTCTCGCGCTGTCAGTCCCTAATGCATCGGAGGCCGAACTCAAGCAGATGCGTACCTACGCCGAGGAAGAACTTAAACGCCGTTTAGAAGCCCTTTCAGGTGTAGCTGCGGTGCGTTTATCCGGTGGCTTAGAGCAGGAAGTGCATATTCAGCTCAATCAGGAAAAATTATCCCAGCTCAATTTGAATGCCGACGACATTAAACGCCGCATCAACGAGGAAAACATCAACTTATCTGCGGGTAAAGTGATCCAAGGCGACCGCGAATATCTGGTTCGTACCCTTAACCAATTCAATTCATTGGAAGAGCTAGGGCAAGTCATCGTCTATCGCGATGCACAGACCTTAGTACGTCTATTTGAAGTTGCGACCATTACCGATGCCTTTAAAGAGCGTAGCGACATCACCCGTATCGGCAGCCAAGAGTCAATTGAACTGGCTATCTATAAGGAAGGCGATGCCAACACGGTCGCGGTGGCTAAAAAACTGCGCGATGAGCTAGTCAAAATCAACCAAGATCCTAAGCAAAACAAACTGGAAGTGATTTACGACCAGTCCGAGTTTATTGAGAGTGCCGTAAGTGAAGTCACCTCATCTGCGTTGATGGGCAGCATTTTGTCTATGTTGGTGATTTACCTGTTCCTGCGCAATATTATCCCGACGCTGATCATCTCAATCTCCATCCCCTTCTCGGTGATTGCTACTTTTAACATGATGTATTTTGCCGATATCAGCTTAAACATCATGTCATTAGGCGGTATTGCGCTCGCTATCGGTCTCTTGGTCGACAACGCCATTGTGGTGCTGGAGAACATCGACCGCTGCCGTAGCGAAGGCATGAACAAGTTAGATGCGGCTGTTACAGGGACTAAAGAAGTGGCGGGCGCGATTTTCGCCTCGACCATGACAACGCTTGCAGTGTTTGTCCCCTTGGTATTTGTCGATGGTATTGCGGGCGCCCTATTCTCTGATCAAGCCCTCACAGTGACCTTTGCCTTGCTCGCATCACTCTTGGTGGCATTAACCTCAATTCCAATGTTGGCCTCCCGCGAAGGCTTTACAGCACTGCCCGAACTCATCAAGAAGACCCCGAAGGAGAAACCCACTACTAAGCTCGGTAAGTTAAAACACTATAGTGCGACGGTATTTTCCTTCCCGATTGTGTTGATCTTTAGCTACTTACCAAGTGCATTGCTGACTTTAGCGTTAGTCATTGGTCGCTTCTTTTCTTGGCTGCTCGGGTTAGTGATGCGCCCGCTCAGCAGTGGTTTTAACTTTGTTTACCACGCTATCGAGTCGGTTTATCACAAACTGCTCGCGATGGCGCTACGTAAACAAGTCGCCACTTTGTTGCTAACCATAGGGATCACTGGCGCCTGTATTAGCTTGCTCCCCCGCCTTGGCATGGAGCTCATCCCACCGATGAACCAAGGGGAGTTTTATGTGGAGATCCTGTTGCCTCCTGGCACTGCCGTCGGTGAAACAGACAAAGTACTGCAACAACTCGCGATGTCGATTAAAGACAGACCCGAAGTCAAACATGCCTACAGCCAAGCGGGTAGCGGCGGCCTAATGACCTCTGATACCGCCAGAGGCGGTGAAAACTGGGGGCGTTTACAGGTCGTACTGAGCGATCACACAGCTTACCATCAGGTAACACAAGTGCTGCGTGATACCGCGCGCCGCATCCCTGAGCTGGAAGCTAAAATCGAGCAACCTGAACTCTTTAGCTTTAAAACCCCATTGGAGATTGAGCTTTCGGGCTACGATTTACACTTGCTTAAGCGCAGTGCCGATAATCTGGTTAAGGCGCTTTCCGCCTCCGATCGCTTTGCCGATGTGAATACCAGCCTGCGTGATGGTCAGCCAGAGCTCAGCATTCGCTTCGACCATGCTCGTTTAGCCGCCTTAGGCATGGATGCGCCCACAGTCGCCAATCGTATTGCCCAGCGCGTTGGCGGTACAGTCGCCAGCCAATACACAGTCCGCGACCGCAAAATTGATATTTTAGTGCGTAGCGAACTGGATGAGCGGGATCAAATCAGTGATATCGATGCGCTAATCATCAACCCGAACAGCCAGCAACCGATTGCCCTAAGCGCCGTGGCCGAAGTGTCATTGCAATTAGGCCCCTCGGCGATTAACCGCATCAGCCAACAAAGGGTGGCCTTAGTGTCGGCCAACCTTGCCTATGGCGACTTAAGTGATGCTGTGGCCGAAGCGCAGCAAATTCTGTCTGCACAGGTGTTGCCCGCCTCGGTTCAAGCACGCTTTGGTGGACAAAATGAGGAAATGGAGCATTCATTCCAATCACTGAAGATTGCGCTGATCCTGGCGGTTTTCCTGGTGTACTTAGTGATGGCGAGTCAATTCGAATCACTGTTACATCCGCTGCTAATTTTATTCGCCGTGCCGATGGCGCTGGCAGGTAGCGTGCTTGGTCTTTATATCACCCAAACCCATTTGAGTGTGGTGGTGTTTATCGGCCTTATCATGCTCGCGGGGATTGTGGTCAACAACGCCATCGTACTGGTAGATAGAATTAATCAGCTGCGCACCGAAGGCGTGGACAAGCTTGAGGCCATTAAGGTCGCGGCCAAATCCCGTCTGCGCCCGATTATGATGACCACCTTAACCACCACTTTAGGTTTGCTGCCAATGGCGTTAGGTTTAGGCGATGGCTCAGAAGTCCGCGCACCGATGGCGATTACCGTGATCTTTGGTCTGAGCCTCTCGACCCTGTTGACCCTGATTGTTATCCCTGTACTCTATGCCCTGTTTGACCGTAAAAAGTTTGAACATACCGCCACAGCGCAAGACAACACGGCCGAAACCGCGGAGGCTCGCCTATGAACCTCACCCGTTTAGCGATAAAACGCCCAGTCACCACCAGCATGTTTTTCTTTGCTATCTTGCTGTTTGGTCTGGCCTCAAGCCGCCTATTGCCGCTCGAAATGTTCCCTGGCATCGATATTCCGCAAATCGTGGTGCAAGTGCCTTACAAAGGCTCAACCCCAGCGGAAGTCGAGCGCGATATCACTAAGGTGCTCGAAGAGTCCCTCGCCACTATGGGCGGTATCGATGAGCTCGAATCTGAGTCTTCCCAAGAAGGCGCTGAAATCGAAATCAATATGAAATGGGGCGAAAACGTTGCGACTAAAAGCTTAGAAGCGCGGGAAAAAATCGATGCGGTGCGACACTTATTGCCTAAGGATGTTGAGCGGGTGTTTATCCGCCAATTCTCCACCGCTGATATGCCGGTATTGACCATACGGATTTCGAGCGACCGCGAGCTTTCTGGCGCATTCGATTTGCTTGATAAGCAGCTTAAGCGCCCGCTGGAACGGGTTGAAGGGGTGTCTAAGGTCAATCTCTATGGGGTTGAGCAAAAGCAGATTGAGGTCAGGATCAATGCCAACCGCCTCGCCGCCAGTGGCTATTCGGCAACCGAGTTACAGACACGTCTCGGCCGCGAAAACTTTGTACTCAGCGCTGGCACCTTAAGGGAAAGTAATCTGGTTTATCAGGTGTCTCCTAAGGGCGAATTTCGTAATTTAGAGGACATTAAAGCGCTAGTATTATTACCAGGGCTGACCTTAGGTGACGTTGCCGATGTGCAATTTGCGCTACCGGAACGGGTCGAAGGTCGTCACTTAGATAAGCATTACGCCGTAGGTCTGGATGTGTTTAAAGAATCCGGCGCCAACTTAGTGGAAGTGTCTGATCGGGTATTAAAGGTGATTGAGCTTGCCAAGCAAGATCAACAATTCCAAGGTATCCGCTTGTTTATCATGGAAGATCAAGCCTCTGGGGTAAAATCTTCCCTCTCGGATCTGCTGCTGTCGGGATTAATCGGCGCCTTGCTGTCTTTTATCGTGCTGTATTTATTCCTGAGAAACTTCAAGATGACCTTGATTGTGGTGTCATCAGTTCCTATTTCGATTGGAATGACACTGGCCGCCATGTACCTGCTGGGTTACAGCTTAAACATTCTGTCGATGATGGGGCTGTTATTGGCGGTCGGTATGCTGATCGATAACGCTGTAGTGGTCACCGAGAGTGTGCTGCAGGAGAAGCAAGGCAAAGCCACCAATAGCGCAGAGGATAATGAAAACGCGGTCATGACAGGGGTCGATAAGGTCAGTCTTGCCGTACTTGCAGGCACTATGACCACGGCTATCGTGTTTTTACCCAATATCTTCGGGGTAAAAGTCGAGCTGACCATCTTCCTTGAGCATGTGGCGATTGCGATTTGTATTTCGCTGGCGGCCTCATTGTTAGTGGCTAAAACATTAATTCCATTGATGTTGACTAAGTTTCACTTCGATATCGCGCCAGAGAAAGCACCGGGTAAGTTGCAAAACTTCTACAACCGTAGTCTCAATTGGGTGCTGCTGCGCCCTTGGCGTTCTGGCCTAATTTCGGTGGCCATTTTGGTCTCCACCGCCCTGCCGCTGTCGATGGTCAAACAAGATCAGGAGGACAGCCAAAGCAAGGAGCGGATTTACATCAACTACCAAGTAGAAGGTCGCCATAATCTCAATGTGACCGAAGCGATGGTGAGCCAAATGGAAGAGTATCTTTATAATAATAAAGAGGAATTCCATATCGACTCAGTGTATAGCTACTATGCGCCTGACGACGCCTCTTCGGTGATTTTGCTGAAAAAAGACCTACCTATGCCACTGGATGAGTTAAAGAAGAAAATCCGCAGCGGTTTTCCTAAATTCTCCATCGCGAAACCTCAATTTGGCTGGGGTAATGATAACTCGGGCGTGCGTGTCACGCTCACAGGCCGCTCCACCTCAGAGCTTATCCATTTGAGTGAGCAAGTATTACCCCTGCTCTCCAATATCAAAGGCTTAGTGGATGTGCGCTCCGAAGTGAACGGCGCGCAGCAGGAAGTGGTGATCCGCATTAATCGGCAGATGGCGGCACGACTGGATTTAAAACTCAACGAAGTGGCCTCTAGCATCTCAATGGCCCTGCGCGGCTCACCGCTGCGCTCATTTAGGCACGATCCCAATGGGGAACTGCGTATCGAAATGGCCTATGAGAAGGAATGGCAAAAATCCCTTGAAAAGCTAAAGCAACTGCCCATCGTGCGTATCGACCAACGCCTGTATACCCTTGATAACCTTGCTAGTATCGAGATTTTACCTAGGTTCGATACCATCAAGCACTACAATCGCCAAACCTCGCTTTCTATCGGCGCGAACTTAGACAAACTCACCACAGAGGAGGCCCAAACGAAGATCAAACAGGTGATGGAAAACGTGCGCTTCCCGAATGGTTATAACTATTCGCTGCGCGGTGGGTTTGAGCGTCAGGATGAAGATCAGAGCGTCATGGCTATCAATATGCTGCTTGCTATTGCCATGATTTACATCGTAATGGCGGCGCTGTTTGAATCTTTATTATTACCGACGGCGATTATCACCTCGATTCTGTTCTCGATCACTGGCGTCTTTTGGGCTTTGCTGCTCACAGGCACGCCTATGTCAGTCATGGCCATGATAGGGATCTTGATTCTCATGGGGATTGTGGTGAATAACGGCATCGTATTGGTCGACCAAATCAACCAAATGACGCCTGAACTCGATAAGCTGTCAGATACCATACGTGAAGTCTGTATTACCCGTCTGCGCCCTGTGCTAATGACGGTAGGAACGACGGTGCTGGGTCTTGTGCCACTGGCGATGGGCGAAACCCAAATCGGTGGAGGCGGCCCCCCCTACTCACCGATGGCCATTGCCATTATCGGCGGTTTGTCGTTCTCAACGGTGACGAGTCTGTATTTGGTTCCCTTGTGCTACCAACTGCTCTACAGAATGCGTTATCGCGCCGCGGTGCGCCTAGGTGAATCAAACCGCATCGCCCAAAAACTCTTACCTTGGACGGTATAGTTAATTGATGTTTGCGATATAAGTTTGCATCACACTTGAAAAATAAAAGGCTGGCTTGCATCAAAACAAGCCAGCCTATTTTTTATTAATAGCGCTTAATCAATAGCGTTAGTCAATAGCGTTAATCAATAGAGCCTGCCGCTGTAGTCACAACACAAAAGCGAATTTGAAATAACTGCTCAAGGCCGGGATAAATCTCTTGGATCACTCGGCGCAGTTCTGGCAGCGTCATATTCTCCTGGGCTGCATGTTGCTCTGTCAGCGCAGAAAACAACACAGGCACAACCTCAATGACCTTGATATCACAAAACCAACGGTCAGCTTCAAAGGTCGATACTGGCAAAATTTGTCCAGCGAACACATGGGACTCGGCTTCATCCCTTAAGGTAATGGTCTTAGCTCCCGATAAAATGTCCAGCTTGAAACGCTCAAAGAAAGTGATTTTGGTTAACAAAGCGCCTCCATAACAAACACTCACGTAGTATGCGGAACTTAACGACTGTTAAATCTGCATTTATTTAGTTAAACCGTTTAAAGGTCAATACTTTACTGGTCGTCAATATAGCGGTTATGTCCATGGGTGAACAGTACGGTAAACAAAATAACTCATACTTTAGCGCGATCATATCCAGCTAAAACTTAGCCACCATCCTCTTAGGCAACAGCAAAACATGGAGAGATTGGCAATATTCAGTTAGAATCCAGCTTTAATTGAGCCACTGGACTCAGCCTGTATAGGCAAAAACCGAATTAGAGATGTTATGAACAAGAAGCAAAAGATCGTTAAGAAGATGGCTAAGCGCGAAAAAGCCAAACAAAACAAAATCGAGAAACCCAAAGTGGGGGCAAAACCGCGTTATATTTCTAAAGCGGAGCGCGCGCGTCTCGAAGCCGAAACGCCAGAAGCTGTGGCTTTAGAAGTAGCGCAAGATAGCGCAGGTGCCGACGCTTCAAGTGCGGAAGATAAGGCTGCGAGCTAAGCCGCTTTGTGTCGTGACGCTCAGAATGCTCGTACTCGCATAAAACGCTTTCCCGTGAATGCGGATATGCCAAACATAAAGGCCACTTTTCAGTGGCCTTTATGTTTTATCAGTTTTTATGACTCTTTATGATTACCAGGATGGTTATCTGAGGGGTTACGGCGTATTAGGTTTCGCTTTATCAAAATCCACCGCAGCCGTGGCCGCCTCGCATTCCTGCTCTTCGGTCAATTGGCCCATTTGCACATGGGAGGATGAAAACGGACTCGTAGATGAAGGCAGATTTTGGCCAACACAATTAGCAATTTCTTCCTCATCCCCCTCCAGCAGTTGCTGGCACTTGGCCTGCGCCTCTTCGGTATAGTTCCCCAAGGGCTGTGCTGCGTTTGCGCGGCTTGCCAGTGCGACTTTATCGACTAATCGATAAGCCACCCATACACCCATGATCCCAAACAGAATCGAGCCCAATACTTGGCCGATTAACACACCGTATACCCCGCCCCACTGCGCGCCAAAATACACAAATGGCAAAGTGCCTAACGTCGCTTTACCGACGTTAAACAGGGTGGAGTATTTGGCTTTGCCCAGATTATTAAACGAAGCATTGGCCACAAATAAAATGCCTGAGAAGGTAAAAAACACCGCGATATAGCTACAGAAAAACTCGATAAGCGCTGCGCTATCGCCTTTCATATCGAATAGGCTCACCACCTGCGATTTGAGCAAGAACAGTAGCAGCGACATGACCACCACATACAAGGTACAAAATTGAATCGCCTTGGTTAAACTCTCGCGCACCCGGTCGAATCGACCCGCCCCAAAGTTTTGCCCAACAATCGGCCCAATGGCGCCGGATAACGCAAAAATCATCCCAAAGGTGACCGGGACTAACCTGCCAAGCACCGCCCAACCGGCCACATAGGCATCACCAAAATCCGCAATCGCGCGGGTCACAAAGGCGTTACCAATGGGCGTAGCGATATTCGTCAGCATGGCAGGCCCGGCAATGGCGAAAATCGGTTTGAGATCGGCAACAAAATAGCTGAAGTTAAATTTGCCCAGCAGTTGATGTTTTACCACTACGCCGCGCCCGGCAATGATAAAGACCGCGATACGGGCAAGCACCGACGCCAGTGCCGCGCCTTCAATCCCCATGGCAAACAGGAAAATAAAAATCGGATCCAGCACCGCATTAACGCCGCCGCCCGCTAAGGTCGACATCATCGACAGCTTGGCATCCCCAACGGCCCGCAGCGCACCGCCAAGGGCCATCGCAAGGCAAATAAAGGGTAAAGAAGGCACCAAAATGTACAGATAACTCTCGGCAAGTTCCGCGGTATGGCCGCTCGCCCCTACCAAAGTCACTAATTCGGGGATAAAGCAGGTCACCACCACACTCACAAAAAGGCTGATTAAGGTGGTCACCGCCGCACTATTGAGCAAGAGGCGTTTAGCTAACTCCACATCCTTTGCACCAATCGAGCGGGAAACTAACGCGCCGAGCGCAATCGACAGGCCGATACCAATAGAAGTCGTAAAAAACGAAATACTGCCCGCATAGCCCACCGCCGCGGCCAGTTCATGTTCGCCGAGTAAACTTAAGAAGAAAATATCGAGTAAATCGACCACAAATAAGGCAGAAATCCCCACGGCGGCGGTCGAACTCATCACGAGGATATGACGAAGAATCGAACCTTCAACGAATTTGGCTTGGGTCATGGGGTCGTTTTACCTTGATCTATTGGATGGACTGACATCAAATCCAGTCTGCGGCTCTCGCCACTTAAGCAGTCTCTTGAGTAAGTAAGCCTACCATGAGGCAGCGCACATAATAAATCATTTAAACGATTTCGTTTGTTACGAATAACTTACACACTCAGGCCTTTGCTCTCAGAATCAGCCTGTTCGGTACGACTGACTCCAAGCCATGTCACTCAGTCGTGCTTAAACCAAATCACTCATTTCAAACCACTTAAGCCCAGTCACTTATCCCACATCTGTGACTCTCGGTTATCGTGTCTAGCTTACTTGCTTAGCTTACTTGCTTAGCTTACTTGCTTAGCTTCGGTCGATGATAACCAGTGGATATCGACATCTCGTTTGGGGGAATTGCCAAATAAGCGCGAGTATTCGCGGGAAAATTGCGATGGACTCTCATAGCCGACACGATAGGCGGCTGCGGCGGCATCTATGCTCTCGCTTAACATCAATCGGCGAGCCTCCATCAAGCGTAACCGTTTTTGATATTGCAGCGGACTCATCGAGGTCAATTGGCGAAAATGATGGTGAAAGGTCGATTTACTCATTCGGGTCATATCGGCTAAATCATCAATGCTAAAATGCTGGGCAAAATTCACCTTAAGCCACTCGATAGAATGGGCGATGCGTAAACCATGGCTGCCCGCCGACACGATTTGTCTTAAGCGCGCGCCCTGCTCACTGATAAGCACACGCCAGTAAATCTCTCTTTTAATCATAGGCGCGAGCACAGGAATCGACTCAGGCTCATCGAGTAAGGCGACTAACCGGCTGAAAGCATTCAACAAGCTTGGGGTGGAATGGCCTAAAATCATGCCTTGATCGGTAACCGTATCCTTTTGCCTCGCCAAGGGCGTTTGCAACATTAAGTCACTCATCACCGCCAAATCGAGTTTTAGCACGACACCGAGGTAAGGTTTTTCAGCACTGGCCTCTAACACTTGCATGGTGGCGGGTAACTCTAAAGATGTGATTAAGAATCGACTCGGATCGTAGATCAATACCTGCTCCCCCAAGGTCATGCTCTTCGTCCCTTGCACCACAACCGCAATACCTGGCTCGACAATACAGACCGAATTGGAGGTGGGCGCATTCTGCCGATAAAACTCGAGCCCCTCGACCTCAGATGATGCCCATTCGACGCCAAGGGTTCTTTTGGCCACATTGTCGGCAAGCACTTGGGAAAAACAATCCATCATTTGCATTTCACTCATCAGTTTTCACCCGTTTTTATCAGTAGCAGTCGGCACTCAGTCATCTGAATTTATCTTACTCGCTACCTAACTCGTTAGCATACGAAATGCCTAACAATTGGAGAATTAGGCAAGCATTACCGACGAATGAACTACCCTGCGCGTCAGCAAGTGGCAAGAATAAGGGGCCGAATAAGTGATTCTTTCGCCATTGAAAAAGGATAAATCGATGAAACCCATGCATTTTGGATTAGGCTCCCTGCTATTGTTAACGCTTGGCGTTCAGGCAGCAGAGCCAGTGCCAGCATCAGTGCCTGTGTCAGAGGCAAGGCCTAAAACCGTGATTACTGCTGAGCAAATCAGTATTGCCCGCAATGGCACTCAACTCCCTGTGACGGGACTCGAAGACTATTTTACCGGCCCAGTGCGCGTTGAGCCTTTGTTTCAGACCAAGGGCGAAGGTCGCGCATCTGGCGCCTTAGTCACCTTTGAGCCGGGCAGTCGCACCCATTGGCATACTCATCCCGTGGGGCAAACCTTAATCGTCACTTCAGGAATGGGTTGGGTGCAGCAAGAAGGTCAAACACACCTTGAAATTCACCCTGGGGATGTGGTGCAGATCCCTGCGAATGTGAAACATTGGCATGGCGCGACGAGCAATACGCCCATGACGCATATCGCCATACAAGAAGCCAACGCGGGTAAGGTGGTCACATGGCTAGAAAGTGTCTCCCCAGCTCAATATGACAAGCCCTGAATCAAGCTTAGCGACTCTTCGCCAA
This sequence comes from Shewanella sp. BC20, assembly GCF_003129585.1. Classification (NCBI taxonomy): domain Bacteria; kingdom Pseudomonadati; phylum Pseudomonadota; class Gammaproteobacteria; order Alteromonadales; family Shewanellaceae; genus Shewanella; species Shewanella sp. BC20. The sequence continues at coordinate 44,386 of NZ_NHRI01000025.1, forward strand.
AGCAAGCTAAAACAAAGCAAGTTAAACCAAAGCAAGCTACAAACGCCATGACCCAATCTAAGGAGACTTCGATGAACATTAGTGTGACCGCAAACGGCAAAGCGTATCGATTTACCCTCCTCGATAATCCAACGGCAAAGGATTTCTACGCCAGCTTACCCCTAAAGCTAACGCTTAAGGACTATGCTAATACCGAAAAAATCGCCATGCTCGAGCAAAAGCTCACCAAAGCGCAGGCCCCAAAAGGCACCAGCGCTAAACGTGGCGATATCACCTATTATGCCCCTTGGGGTAACTTAGCTCTGTTTTATAGGGACTATGGGTATGCCGATGGCTTAATCCCGCTCGGCACTCTTAGTAACGAAACGAGTCAAGAGATGAGCAAAGCAATGAGTGAAGAATTTATCGAACTGCTTAGCGGCAACGATCTCGATGTGGTGTTCGATAAACAGCCCTAACCATATAAAGCAAAACATCAAAAGCAAAACATCAAAAGCAAAAAAGGCGACACTGAGTTCGCCTTTTATTTTTTAATTCCGAGCATTTCGCCAGTGATTGAGTTACTCGCTGACACTGCCGCCATTTAAGTACACTGTATCAGTAACAGGTTCAAACCAATCAACCGGTTTACCATCAAGCGCCTCTTGAACGGCCACATGCTGCATGGAAGATGATGCAGTTGCACCATGCCAATGACGCTTACCACAATTACACCAAATCAAATCCCCTGGGCGAATCGTGGTGCGCTCACCCCCTTCACACTGGGTCCAGCCTTCACCTTGGGTGACCAATAGCATTTGCCCGAGTGGATGGCTATGCCAATGAGTTCGCGCGCCCGCTGAAAAGTTAACTACGGCCATACCCACCCGCGCTGGTGGCGGCGCATTAAATAAGCTGCTGATCACCACCTCACCGGTAAACCATTCACTCGGTCCTTTAATCGGCTGTTGCGATCCTGCGGGGATCAGTGTCATGGATGCTGTTTCTAAGGTATTCATCAAAAACTCCTTTGCTGACGTTGTCTTAAGCTGATTTAAAAGTGATGGCGGCATGGGGAATGGTCCGCAAACCGCCCTTTTAACAAATGAAATAACCTTCTTAAGCCTAGAAGGAAGAGGCCTGCATATCGATCACAAATCGGTAATGTACGTCTGATTTCTCCAGACGCTCGAAGGCTTCATTAATCTGCTCCATTCTGATCATCTCGACCTCAGGCAAAATGTTCATCAGGCCGCAGAAATCGAGCATCTCCTGAGTCTCGGCAATGCCACCAATGAGTGAGGCGGCAATACGACGACGTCCCATCACCATAGGCACAGTATTCACTTCGGCAATCGGCCCCACTTGACCGACTAAGGTGAGCGTGCCATCCACCTTCAATAATGGCAGATACGGAGTAATGTCATGCTTTGTTGGCACGGTATCGATGATAAGTTCGAAGCGATTGGCGGCTTGCTGCATGCGCTCAAGATCTGAAGAGATCAAAAAGTCACTCGCACCCAGTTCGAGCGCATCGCTACGCTTACTTTCCGAGCGGCTCAGCACAGTCACATGTGCGCCCATCGCGGCCGCAAGTTTGATCGCCATATGGCCTAAACCGCCCATACCAATGACAGCAACTTGACTGCCAGGCCCAACGTTCCAAGTTCTTAACGGCGAATAGCTGGTGATCCCCGCACAGAGTAACGGCGCGACTTTAGCAAGGTCGAGCGATGCCGGAATACTCAGCACAAACTCTTGGCGCACTACGATATGCTTGGCATAGCCGCCCTTGGTAAGCTCTTGGGTGTGTCTATCGGCACTGTTGTAGGTTTGGGTAAAACCCTGCTCACAGAATTGCTCTTCACCGTGATGACAGTGAGTACATTCCTGACAGCTGTCGACCATACAGCCCACAGCGACATGATCGCCCACCTTGTATTTGTTCACTTGGCTGCCCACTTGCACCACGCGGCCAACGATTTCATGGCCTGGCACAGTAGGATAAACCGTCCAGCCCCAGTCGTTTTTCACTGTGTGTAAATCGCTATGGCAGACACCGCTATAGAGAATTTCGATCGCGACATCGTTGTCCCTTAATTCACGGCACTCATAGTGATAAGGTTCAAGCGGGCTTTGCGCCGACGCTGCAGCATATCCAATGGTTTGCATATTTCATCCCCTGTGGATTGAGGCAGAAACGTAAAATGACACGCTTCTGCGAGAAATAATCAAGGCCAGCAAAAGCGCTGGCCCGTGAGCTAAATTACAGATATTGAGTGAAAAATTGCGTCAACTTATCGAAGGGGATCAGGTTCACTCTGTCATACAAGTCAACATGACCAGCACCTTTTACCAGATAGAGTTCTTTAGGCTCCGCTGCGAGGCTGTAGGCTTCTTGGCTAAACTCCAGTGAATGCGCTTCATCACCAGCAACAAATAACAAGGGGCGCGGAGAAATAGACTCAATATCGTTAAATGGATAGAAATTCATAAACTTAGTGTTACTGCTCAGGGTCGGATGCGTCGTCAGCTCAGGCGATGCTCCCGCTGGCGTAAACTCTCCCCTTGGGGTGCGATAGAAGTCATAAAACTCCTTAGCAATGGGGTGAGAGTTTTCATCGATTTCATGGGGCGTACCGCCAGTGTATTGAGTTTGACCGCCGCTAAACTCCACATAACGCTGCGCGGCCGCCTCGGCGATCATTTGTTGACGCTGCGCTAAGGTCAACGACTTGCCATACAGATGACGGCTAAATCCGCCCATGTCATACATGCTGACGGTAGCAATGGCTTTCATGCGTGGATCGATTTTCGCGGCGCTAATGGCAAAACTACCGCTACCACAGATCCCGAGCACGCCAATGCGGTCTCTGTCGGCAAACTCGCTAGTGCCCAGAAAGTCTACCGCGGCGCTAAAGTCTTCAGCGTACATGTCTGGCAACACGGCATTGCGGGGATTTCCCTCACTCTCACCCCAGAAGGATAAGTCGATGGCGAGGGTTACAAAGCCACGCTCGGCCAGTTGCTGGGCATAGAGCACCGCGCTTTGTTCTTTTACCGCACCCATAGGGTGGCCTACGATAATGGCGGCGCGTTTTTCGCCAGCCTTCATATCCTTAGGCAAATAAAGATTGCCCGTGACATTCATCTTATATTGATTTGGAAAAGTTACTTTTTGCATAGTCAGGGTTTCACTCCGATAAAATTGTTAGCACCATGGGATAAATCACCTTAATGGCCCGGTGTTGCCGCAACGGCCGGCAAGCTGGTATTTATCAGCAATGCCGTTATCAGCATTGCCGCCAAAGACTGCGCGCCGTTTGATGCCTTCATATTCAGCCCTTAATAGGGAACAGACATGTCGCTTAAGCGAGATGAGTTAAGTGTCGCGGCAACTCATGCTGAAATTGTCGACAAAATGACCACGATATTGAAGCCATGAAACTCGTGGTTACTTGCCTAAAACTCCAAAAATGCGGAAATCGCGCAATGAGAGATAAGGAAATGGATGCCCGATAACGTAGCAGAAATGTCGCGCTCGGCTGTATGTATCGGTTTAACGCGAATACCCGCGAGGGCAAATTAGGTGTACAAAAAGGCCAACGGGGAGTCGTTGGCCTAAGCGTTTATCAAATATTGAATCTGTGGCGAAAATCTATGCCAACGGGCCTAGCAAACTAGAGCGTTACGCGGCTCATCTGGGTCTGGTGGTAACGCAACCGACCGATAGCTAAGGCGATTAATGCAAGAAGTGTTAATGATCCCATCACCACTCCTTGCCACTCGGCTTTATGCCAAAACAGCATCAGGTAAGGCCCGCCCAGCGCGGCGCCTAAGTAATAGCAACACAGATACAGCGAGGTGGCTTTAGCGCGGTCGCGGCTTGCGCGCATCGCCACAAAGGAGTTACAGCAGCTGTGGGTTAAGAAGAAGCCACAGGCCGTCATCAAAAAGCCTAGGCTAATCGTGACTGGCGTATCGAACAGGGTCAATAAACTGCCCAGTAACATCAAGCACCAAGACCATTGGTATAACTTGTGCTGACCAAATTTTGCCAGCCACTTGGCGGTAAAATAAGAGGCCACGGTACCACTGGAATAACACAGGAAGATCAACGTCGCTTGGAAACGGCTCCACTCGTAAGGCGCGGCCATCAAATGCAGCTGAATAAAGCTAAATTGATTCACCATCATCATAAAAGTGATGCCACCGATGGCGTAGGCTAAACGCATCTGCGGATCGGTTAGGTGATGGCTAAAGCCATAAATATCCTGTAATAAACGTGCCCGTTTTGACAGTGTTGGCGAGGTGGTTTGTCCGCCCGATACCGCCTGCGCATCGGCGCCTGAAGGCAATAAATAACTGGTTAAGGCAACGCCCGCAAGCGTGACTAAAAACAGCAGCCACATGGACTCTTGCCAAGATAAAAACTGCGACATCACCCCGCCCAGTAACCGACCGACAATCCCGCCGATACTGTTGGCCATGATATAAATGCCCGCCGCTTTGAGCATAGTGCTTGGCGAGAGTTGCTCCTTAAAATAGGCCATGGCAATGGCGGGCACCGCCGCTAACAGCATGCCCTGTAAAAAGCGTACGTAGACAAGAGCATTAAAATCCCCAGCCCAAATCAACAGCAGATTCGACAGTGCCAGTAGCCAGAGACTCACTACAATCGGCGTGTGGCGGCCAATTCTGTCGGATACAACCGCATAAATTAACAGCGAAAACGCCAGCGAAAAGCTGGTGACCGAGAGGATAAGCGTTGCCTTCGAGCCAGATACTGCAAAATGCTCGGCGATCAGCGGTAACATGCCCTGCATCAAATACAGATTGATATACACCACCACGGAAGCCACACACAGGGCCCACATCAGTCGGGTATCACGTTGTTTACTGTCGATAATAGTGTCTAACACGGCTTGCACTTTTGGCCTCGATAACGCATCACACTCAGGATAGACAAAGATTAGCACTGGGCATAACATAACAATAATAGATAATTTATATTGAAATTATTGATTTTTGTTATAGCTAACAATTGCGATACGCCCTGTTATCGGTCAAACCATGCGAGATACGACAGGACTGGGTTGTGGCACATTGTTAATGCCCTTAAAGCACTGTGCCCTCAAGCATAAGTAGAATCGTGCATAAGAGCGCTTGAGCATAAGTACCATCCAGCATAAAAGACGAATCATCATGGATATACGCCAACTTAAACATTTAGATGCACTGGCCAATACCGGCAGTTTTACCGCTGCGGCCAAGAAGCTCAATATGGCGCAACCAGCCCTAAGCCAAAGCATTAAACGGCTCGAGCAGTCGCTTGGGGTGACACTGATTAATCGCACCAGCAATAAGAATGACAAGCACCTCGCGCTCACCGCCGAAGGATTAGTGCTGCATCAACATGCCACTTTGATCCTAAAACAAATCAAACAGGCCGAAGCGCAAATCCGCGCCATGGCGAATCTCACCTCAGGGGAAGTGCGGATAGCGGTGCCGGGCATGCTGGGCTCCTTCTATCTGCCCTCTCGTCTTATGGCGTTTCGCCATCAATATCCCGAGCTAAAGCTGTCACTGTTTGAAGGCGGTACCCGTGACGCGCTGCGGATGTTACAGCAGGAAGAAGTAGATATCGCCATCATTACCGCCCAAGATTTACAGAGTGACTTCGATAGCCAATTATTGATCCGTGAGCAGATGGTGATCGCCATGGGCGCCGAGCACCCGCTCGCCGATCATCCTGCCGTCAGCCTCAACGACTTCTTTGACCATGAATTGGTGATGTTTAAAACCGGCTATTTCCACCGAGAATGGATCCTCTCCCAGGCCAAAGAATTGGGTAAAAAGCCCAATATCGCCTTTGAGACCAACCTAATTAACTTAATCAAACAGATTGTGTCACAGGGATTTGGGATCACTAGCGTGCTCGAAATGGCCATCAGTCCAAAAGATGACATTCTCGCCAAACCCTTTGACCCACCGGTGTTTTTAAATCTGCATATTGCGTGGAAAAAACAGCGCCCCGTCAGCCAAGCCGACCGCGCCTTTGTGGAATTTTTAATGAAAAACCGTTAACACAAAGCAATAAAAAGGGCCGATTACTCGGCCCTTTTAATGCGTCACCTAACGCTTAAGGTGAAATCATTTAACTCATCGCAAATTAACGCTGTTTACGGCGACCAAAGGCAAATGGCAGCAGTAATAAACTTAACCAGCCTAAAGCACCACCGTCATCCTTCTTCGGCGGAGTATCGGTAATCGATACCGACACTAAGCTCGAATCGCTGTTGCCGTGGTTATCGGATACCGTCAGTTGGAATGACACGGTTTGTGCCGCACCATTCACACTTGGCGCCACTAAGTTTAATTTGGCCGCTGCGGGATCAAAATTAAAGCTGGTGCCACCTAACTGCGTCCACTTGTAGGTCAGCGGATCATTGTTCGCATCCGATGATTTGCTCGCATCGATAAACAGCGGCTTACCTTCTTGGACTGTGGTTGGCGCTTCAACCTTAACAACTGGCGCCACTTCAGACACATCAAACTGGTAACTTTGAGTCAGGGTTTCTGACGAGGCATTGTTGACCTTGTTTGTTAGGCTTAACTGATTATCGACACTCGCCTTACGTGGAACCAGCTCAAAGCTGATGTCTTTCGCGTCAGCGCCCGATGGCATCTCAACCGTCCAAGTGATCTTATTACCATCTTGCTTACCGTCATGGCTGATGTTAGCCACTTCATGGCCTTCAGGCAGCATAGCTTCTAAGTTATACACACGCGTTTCTTGGGTTCTGTTGGCTTCGATGCGGGTTTTCATCACCTTAGCCACGCCCGGTGTCAACTGACCACTCAGCGCATTACCCAGAGGCGATAGCACATCATCACCAACACGTTCAAAGACAACGGGTAACTTCACTGGCGCCACTTTGTCATCACCCGTGGTGAGGGTCAGCATGGCTAACCCATCGTCACCCACTTTGAGCGCATCCTTCCACGCCAACTTGACGTCGAAATCTTTAGTATCGCCAGAAAGCGTCGCCGTTAGGTTATCCGCTGCGGTTTCATTGTTGTAGAAGGTCAATTGTTTCAAACCAAACACGTCATCGGCCGTCGCGGATGAGGCGCTGTAGTTTTGCACAATCACATAGTAACTGCCCTTCACCGGATTATTGAGTAAGACACTTTCCTCTGAACCGTCTTTAGCCGATGAACCCACTCGCACAAGTTTGCTGCCATCGTTTTTATCGAGTAGCACATACATATCGAGATCAGGCGATGTGGTGTAACTAATTGAGGTACGGAAGAACAATGCATTTTCATTCACGTCAAACTTAAACACTTTGACGCCATCGGCGAGATCATCAGTGTATGAGGCATTGTTTGAGTCTTGCTTCACGCTTGACTCAATGGTTTGACTCAGCTTTAGGCCCGTCACTTCGGCGCCCACGCTGGCAAAATCCACCGCCTTTAAGCCTTCAAGATTGACTTCATCCGCATTACGGGTCGCTTCAATGTTCACTAAATTGGGCAGATTACGCTTACCAATCTTAGCTGCAATCGGCATAGTCGCCGTGGGGAAGCTTGCCGACTCGAGCACTAAGTTGCCAAAGCCCCAATCTGCGCCCACTTGTGTCACATCGGCGGTCACGGTAATGGTTTGGTTCGCGCCTTTTTTCAGGGTAAAGCTTTCAGGCGACACGGTTAATGCTAACTTATCGGTCACCGCTTGGCCCTTCGCCGTCCAACTACCATCTTGGGTTGCAGTTACGGTACGGGTCCAAGTACAGGTATTCACGCAGCGAGAATCGGCCATGCTGGGCACGTTTAACTTACGTGGGTCACCGTTCACGACTGGGTTGGCAATTTCATAGTTCAGGGCACTTTCGTCCATCACTAAACCCGTTTTTGCCGCTAAATCCACACGTATACGGCCAGCGCCCACATCGAACGGATCGGCAACGGTTTTAGCATCGGCTTTTTTCATCGCCTGCGCAGTCGTTGCAGTCAGCATTAATGCGGAGCGGATATTGTCCGGTGTCCAATCCTTGTGCAGTGACTTTAACAGCGCGCCCGCCCCCGCAACATGGGGGCTTGCCATTGAAGTGCCCGACATCAAGGTAAAGTCGGCAGGATTTGTGCCCGATTTATCATGGCCAAATTGTTGATCAGCATAAGCAGCGTAAATGTCCGTACCTGGAGCGGCCACCGAAGGCACAATCACATCATTGGTCGCATTTGGGCCAATCAGTGAACTGGCAGATAACACATCGGCCTCACGGCTAATCGCTTGCGGTGTCGGGGTTAAGGTTAACTCAACGGCTGGATTGGCGGCCATGGCCTCGAGTAAGGCAACGCCATCGGTATTTCCAATAAATACCGCAGGGACATTTAACATCTCCAATCCCGACATGGCTAAACGCGCATTCCCCTCTCCATCTTTATTAAACATAATTACAGCCTTAGCACCAGCTGTTAAGGCTCCAGCGACTTTAGTAGCGAAATCACATTCTCCCCGTTTGATAACGGCAATCTTGTCTTTAAAGGCATCGGCAGGGAATACTTTACAGCCTTCCACATTGGTCGCATCAACCGCGCCTGCAAATACGGGCAGTCCTTTCACAACGTCGGTTTGCACAGGGCCAGAGCCTGGGGTGAATTCAAAGGTCTTGCCATTAAATTCCAGCTCACGTACCACTTCACGATTGTGAGTCGAGTTAGCGACCGAGGTATACCAAGGTGCGTTTTTAGACGATGAATAAGGTACCTGCGCGATGTTTGCCCTAGTGTTACCCGCCGCAACCGCAGCAAAAACACCCGCATTTCGCGCCGCTAAGAAGCCCTGCTCCGTCGCGCTGTTCCATGGATTGCCGCCGCCGCTGATGGAGAAGTTGATCACGTCCACGCCATCTTTAATCGCATCATCAATCGCTTTTAATATCGGCGCCGTTGCACAGCCGCTGTAAGTATCACCTTGGTCTCCAGGTTGACAGACTTGATAGGCAATAATGTTTGCGTGGGGAGCCACACCGGACATTTGCGCAAACGTTAAGCCGCTCGGGATCCCCGAACCTTCGAGTTTACCTACTTCCCCCTCAACATAAGGAACATTGAGCAGGATGTTTCCTGCCGCGGTGCTGGCAACGTGGGAGCCATGACCACCGTAATCTTCGCCGTTTTTAGCGGGCGGCGTCGCGCCGAAAACCTTTTCATCATCATAGACATCGGTGATTTCAGGGTAGCTGCGCACACCGATCAGCTTGTCGTTACACATGCTGGCAAAATCGGTTTTACAGTCACCAACATAAATCCCTTGACCTAAGGGGTTGGTGTGATCGTAACCATCTTCTCCCACATCGGCGAAAGAAGCGTGATCAGAGTTAATCCCTGAGTCGATAATCGCCACAATCACGCCTTCACCCATGGCCTTAGTGCCCGTTGCACTACCGTCCCACACCTTTGGGGAGCCGATCAGTGCCTGACTCACATCGGTTTCAAGCTGTTCGATTTTCTCGCGCTCGATATAAACGACTTCAGGTAGTTCGGCCAGTTTGATGGCTTGCGCCTGAGTCATACGCACGGCAACACCGTTGATGGCGTATTGGTAAGTGGTCAGCGGCTCAAGACGGCTACCAATGGCCGCGCTGGCACTTGTTAAAAAGCGCTCTTGCTTGACCTTGAGGAAACTGACGTAATTTTTGACTTCAGGTGCAGCGGCATTAAGTTTGACATTACCTGTCTTACCAGAGCTTTTTGCCTGTGAGGTCGACTGCACATGTTGTGGGCTAGTGGCCTTAAAGCCTGGAATATCCCCTTGATAATTCGCGACCGCGCTGTCACGTAATCTCACGATATAGGTATATTCTCCCTCGGCTAAATCTGGCTCAGGAATAAATTTTACATCTTGGTTGTTAACCGCGGTTAATTGACCTCGGGTCGAATCATTTGATAATTCGGCTGGAATATCTAACTGTAACGTTTCACCGGTTGGCGATAATACGGTTTGCGCATTTGCCGCAGCCGACAGCAATGCCATAGACACTGCTAGTGCAATTTTTGTTTTCATGTTCGCTTCCTTCGCTATATTAAAATTACTACCGAAAGTTCCATTTTTAATATTTATTCAGTACAGCAACATCATTAAATGACTGTAACTGAGAGAACTTTACCGCAGCGTTTTAACACGCAATGATACATATTGAAACACCTTATTAACCGAATAATTACCCATAAAATCAATTAATAAGAATGACGTACTCAATAAACATTCATCGCTTACAGGTTAACGGAATGGCAAATGGTTTACACTGCGAAAAGGAATGTTAGCAAGCGCTTAAAAACCAAATAAAAATTCATTATCACTCATTAATAAATCCTGTTCTTAATTGGTAATTAACGGTATGGAAAACCGATAAATCAAGATGAAAACGGATCAAATTTAAATGAAATAATTTCAAGCAGACATAATTTCTCACAATTAAGGCTGTGATGAGTTAGATAATTTATTGGACAAATAACCGGCATATTATTTAACGAATGTCGTACTTATTTATCTAAGTCACTGTCATACGAAACGCAATCTACGTAATACTCTGTACGAAATACGCAGTATGGTCATCCGATAACAGTAAGACCGCCGGATAACAGAACTGAAAAAATAGCTGAGTGAAAAACAAGCAATAAAAAAGGGGATTAACTCCCCTTTTCGATAAAATGCAATCACGCATCCAGCCAATAGGCTTTAAAACATTAGACTACTGCTCAGTGCGAACCGCTTTCATCAATACTTCCGTGGTGTATTTATCATTGTTAATCACAGGGAAGCGGTCATAGGTTTGAAAAATCACCTTATCCTGATACTTGATCATCGCCACCACGCCGTAATTAATGCGTTTATCGATAGATTTCGCCGGTAATAAGAACTTAAACGGCACAGGCGCCCTAGCGATATTAAAGCTCTTTTGGGCAATGATGACGCCGGGTGTGTTTAAATCGATAATCGCAATGGTAATTTCACTGCCTTGGGGCAGGAGAATTTTTTCCAAATAGCCCGCCGCCCCATTAACCACCACCGGAGGATCGGGTTGAACCGTCACGCAGCCACTTAAGGCAAATGTCACCAGTAAAAATGACATAAACAACTTTATTTTCATCAACATATTAACTTCCTTTTACCATACGGATCAGCCCCTCTTGAGTCGTCGAGGCGACAAGCTCACCCTGCTGATTAAAAAATTGGCCTCGTACATAACCTCGTCCACCGCTGGCGGTTGGACTGTCGATACTGTAGAGCAACCATTCTCCCATATTAATTGGGCGATGGAACCACATCGCATGATCGATTGTTGCCATGCGGATCCCCGGCGTTAAAAACGACACACCATGGGGCTGAGCCGCCGTGACTAAAAAGTTAAAGTCCGAGGCGTAGGCCAGCAAATACTCGTGAATATGCGCATCCGTTGGCATTGGTCCATTCGCCCTTAGCCACACATAGCGATAGGGTTCGGTTTCTTTAGGCGCAAAGGGATGCAAAGGATTGACTAACCGCATCTCGATCGGCGCGTCTTCCATAAACTTTTCCAGAATGCGCGCAGGCACTTTATCCCTTAAGGTCATCGCCAGCTCGTTTTGATTCAATAAACCTTCAGGGCCCGGCACCTCAGGCATTTGGGCCTGATGGTCAAAGCCCGCTTCGGGCTCTTGGAAGGAGCAGGTCATATGAAAAATCGGCCGACCCTTTTGTATTGCACTCACGCGTCTGGCACTAAAACTGCCGCCGTCACGCATATTTTCCACTTCATAGACTATGGGGAGCTTCTCATCCCCTGCGCGTAAAAAATAAGAGTGTAGCGAATGCACTTTACGTTCGGCTGGCACGGTTTGCTTAGCGGCGCTCAGGGCCTGCCCCATCACTTGGCCACCAAATACATGCCCAAATCCTAAGTCTTGGCTTTGACCACGAAACAGCCCGATTTCAATTTGCTCGAGGGATAATAATGATAAGAGATCGTCTAATACCTGACTCATGGGATCCTACTGAAAATTAGCAACTAATGCCCAAGGGTAACTCAGGTAGACTAGGGCTGACCAGTAGAGAGTCGATAGCTTATTGCATCTTGTGGCTTCTGCACGCCCAAAGCACTACTCAATCTTAATATGATGCTCAAGGGCACTCTGTTTTGACCAAGCCAACACTTTATCCTCGCCGCAGGTATGCAGATTAATCGGAAAGGCATAATGCAACTCGGGCCAGTATTTGATCAGTTTATCGGGTGTACACAGCCCCTCACTAAAATAGATGGACTGAAATTCGGCAAACATTCCATGACTCACGCTGCCCGCCCCCGCGAGCAGATGCTGGCCATTCGGTGCGCCACGACTAACTAAAAATGCCATAGTCGCCGTGACTGTATCAAAGGAAAATAGCGGTTGGATCGCTGGGGCTAAGTGTTTATCTGTCATGGCCGTGAGCGCCTGCGGGCACAGGCTATTGATATGGATGTTATACTGCTCGCCCTCTAAGGAAAGGCTATTCACCATACCGACGAGAGCCATCTTGGCGGCGCTGAACGGAACCTGATGTAAGTCGCCAAACAACGCCGACACCCCAGTGGTCATCAAAATTCGGCCATAACCATGGGTCTTCATCAGCGGCCACAGGGCTTGGGTAAGATAAAAACTGCCGTTCACATCCACATCAAACTGTCGCTGCCAGTCGGCTTGTTGGATATGCTCGAAGGAGCACGCGCCGTAAACCCCAGCGTTATTGATCAAAATATCCACGCGTTGCCAATCTTGCTGTAGGCGATGCACCATCGCCTTGACGTCATCCTGCTGGCTAACATCCACTTCAAAATACAGGCATTCTGCCCCGAGCTTTAAAATGGCCTGATGGGTTTGCTGCAGCTCTGCGTTAGTTGCATGAGTTAAGTTAGAAGAGCTAGTTGCCCTCAATGCCTCGCCTTGGGATGGACTTCCCTTAGGTTGGTCAACTAATACCAGTTTGGCGCCCCGCTCAGCCAACATAATGGCATAGGCTCTCCCTAGCCCAGAGCCTGCTCCCGTTACCAACGCCACTTGATTATCGAAACGCATCCTATCGTATCCTTATCATTGACATTAACGCTAAACGCCACACTAAACCTTTCACTTCACAGCTCTGGTTATTGCAAAAATAGGGGTGAAGCTCATCGGCTTAACCGATGTTTGGCAGAGGATCACAGGGGATATAAAAACACAGGCATAGTGGATTTTCTTTGAACTTGGCGACAAATCTTTCCCCTGAAAGCGAAACATCTGTGCGCCAATTCAAACTCTATTACATGCGTGTATTAGATAGTACTCACTTTAACGCAAATTCTTGTTATGCTATGACGCTGTTCACTACCCAATTCTTTTCTTAGATAACGACTGGACATCATGAATCCTTGGATTTTAGCCATCAGGCCCCGCACCTTACCCGCGGCAATCGGTCCCCTATTAATCGGTAATATTCTGGCACTGCACCTTGAGCGTTTTAGCTGGTTAATTGCCGCCACCTCGATGTTGTGCGCCATCCTATTGCAGATCGCCGTCAACCTCGCCAATGACTACTTTGACTTTAAAAACGGCATCGATACCGCCGAACGGCTCGGTCCGGTTCGCGTCACCCAGAGTGGCATGATCCCCCCCCATAAAGTACGTAATGCCATGATCCTATGCTTAGTGCTGGCATTAACCGTAGGCTCGTATTTGATTTGGCACGGCGGCTGGCCGATTGCGATTTTAGCGGCGGCGGCCATTTTAGGCGCCCTCGGCTACAGCGGCGGCCCTTATCCTCTGGCATCACACGGGCTAGGTGAAGTCGCCGCCTTCGTGTTTTTTGGTTTGGTAGCCGTGGTCGGCAGCTATTATCTGCAGGCAGGTGATACCAATATGAATGCCTGGCTACTTGGCTGTGCCATTGGCTTATTTAACGCCGCCATTATGTTGGTCAACAACACCCGTGATATTCGCACCGACACCCAAGCGGGTAAACATACGCTCGCGGTGAGGATTGGTGAGGCGCAGGCCAAAGTTTTGTATCAAGCCTTAATTTACTTGCCCTTTGGTTTAGTGATCGCAGGATTCTTACTGGGCATTCTGCCGGGCTTACCGGTACTGCTGGCGGGCTTATCCCTGCTTATCGCCCGCAAACTCAGCAGCGATTTCTATGCCGTATCGGGTGAAGCACTCAATCCACTATTGGGACGCACGGCAAAACTCACCATGATATTCAGTACCCTATTCAGTGTGGGACTGGTGTTTACCGCATAAACGGGAATATCAAGGTCTCGGGATTACCCAAAGTTGAGTGAAAAACCAGCCCACAAGGCGGCTAGGTTAAAATAGACAAGGATTTAAATACAAAAAGGTTCGTCACGATGCGTTTAATACGCAACATGACGAACCTTTTGCTTTTAGAGGCTGATTAGGACCAGAGGTAACCCGATATTGCTGTGTTAAATAACAGGCCACTAAATTGATGTGTGGCTTTTGGCGTCTGCAAATGCGCCGCCCCAAAACACACATGCAAAGGAATTAAGTGCTCTTCCCTTGGGTGGCTAAAACGTGCCTCCGGCGCCGATTGCCAATCGATTAATTGTGCCTTGGCCTGGCTATCGCCTGATGTCACGACATCGGTTAACCAAGTATCAAACCCTTGGCTGCGAGGCAACACCTTAGGATCGCTGGAGAAAAACGCGCGCATATTGTGAAACGACATGCCAGATCCCACAATCAACACCCCTTGCGCGCGCAATGTCGCAAGAGCCTCACCGATAGCGATATGGGCACTCGGGTCGAGGTGCTGCACTAAGGACATTTGCACCACTGGAATATTCGCCTCCGGATACATCAACTTAAGTGGCACAAAGGTGCCGTGATCGAATGCGCGCTGATTGTCGAGCCGCACCTCAATTCCACTTGCATTGAGCAAACCAGCAATAGTGTCGGCAAGCTGTGGCTCACCGGGCGCAGGATAAGAAAGCGTATAGGCCTCAGGTGGAAAACCATAGTAATCGAACAACATGCCAGGATGGGGATGGCTCGACAGTGTCACCTGTGCCTCTTCCCAGTGTGCCGTCACCAATACAATGGCCTTGGGTGTCGGGATAGTATCCGAAACCTTGGATAAAAATGCCCTTAACTCCAGATGATTTGCATCATTGAGTAGCGGTAATGGCCCGCCACCATGGGGAACAAATAACACTGGCATTAAAGCGGAATTCACGTGCGTCATAATAAACTTCTCTTGATGAAACCGTTAGTTGTCACTTGTAAATCAGACTTTGCCAGCCTTGTGGCTAAGATTAAAAAGCTGCTTTCATGTCCACCAGCTGACGTTGAAAACGCACTAATCTATCAACGGTTTCATCGAGCTTGATGATTAAAAACAACAGCGCAGATAAAGACAGTGCGGGTAACGCGCTCAGGGTGGTTTCGTAATTAAAGTGGTAGTAAATGGCCCCCATCATCACCGACAGTAATGCCGTCGCCGACAGGACTCGGTATTCACGCCAGCCAATGCCAATGGCGCCCAGCACTTCAATCACACCGATAAAATAGCCAAAACCCGTGGGCAAATTCATCACGCTAAAGGGCACATGGAAAAACGGCACGCTGAGTAACTTGCCCATGCCCGAGAATAAAAACACAATGCTCATCGCAAGTGTCACCACCACCGCCGCACGATTTAAGGTATTGGCACAGATAAAGAGTTTTTGAGGGTCAGTCTCGGCCGCGGTTTTATCTGCATTGCCTTTGGCTAAACATAATTGATTTATCGACATAACTACCTCATTACTCATCTCTTTTAGACTTAGTTCAGCGTAAACTCTCGCTAAACGGCACCCTAAACGCAAAGTAGTGGACTCGCATTGAGCCCACTACTGTCATATGGCGGAATTATGCGCCCACAAAAAATAAATAAATATGGAATAATATCTAACATCTCCTAAAATAATTCTTTATTTGTTTAAGAGTCTTGCTATGACCTTAGAACAACTGCTGATGTTCAATACCGTCGCACTCGCCGGCTCGCTAAAGGCCGCCAGTGACAAACTCCATAAGACCCAACCTGCGATCAGTCAGAGCATTAAACAGCTGGAATCCCAGTTAGATTTAGTACTGTTCGACCGCCAAGGGTATCGCTTGACGCTTACCCAAGAGGGGCGAAAGCTGCTGCAATACGCCCAGCGCGTACTGAATGAAGCGCAGGAGATGCGACAAGTCGCTAAGCATTTGGCTAAAGGTAACGAGGCCAGTATCACCTTGGCCTTTGAGGCCTCCTTTAACCTTACCCGCATCTTGCCGATGCTGGAGCGAACACAAAATGAATTTCCGCACACTCAAATCATTCTTAAACAAGAATATTTAACCGGCGCACTCGAAGCCTTAAATCAAGGCGAAGCCGATATTGCAATTTCAGCGGGCGGCATTGATCCTGTCCGTTCCAGCCATTTTGAGCTGGCCTACTTATTTTCAGGCAGTCTGTTAGATGTGGCCTCGCCGCGTTTACTGAGTCGGCACCCCAGCCTGAGCCATGTGCGCGAATTGGTGAACGAGTACCAAATTGTGATCCAAGATACCGGCACTGGCACCGCCAATATCGAATTTGGAGTGCAAGCAGGGCAACGCCGTTGGTACGTTAATGATTTTTATACAAAGAGAATGCTCATTCAGAGCGGCATGGGCTGGGGAAAATTGCCACATTATTTGGTGAAGCAAGCCCTTGCGGATGGAAGTTTACTGCCACTGGAGCTGCGAGAAAGGCAAAATCTTATCCAACTCGATTACTATGTGATGCGCCCGCCCCACTCGCCCTTAGGCCCAGTAGCGCAGGCACTGTGGGAAAACCTAGTCCAATTAGCCGCAAAGCAAAGCGTCTAAGCAATCTATCTAGGTAACACACGCTCAAGATATGTCGACTGAATAAGCCTTTATGGAGCAGCCGCGCAATTGTTGAGTTAATGACGGAGCAAATTCAACCATTCTTGGGAATTGGCCAAAATAAATTGATACACGCTGCCATCAATCAAGGTGATTTTTATCGCATCAGAAGTCACAGGTAAAATGCCGCCGCCCTTACCCCAACAGGATTCAACCTTGGCGATATCCTTTCTTTGCAGCTGATATGGCCCAAGTCCTAAGGTTTTATTGTAGGGGGAAAAACAAACCTTCTGCTCGGTGACAGTTAACTGGCCATCGGCTCGCGCCACACCATCTTGCGCCGTCGCAATAGCAGATCTGATTAGGGTTTCTTGCATAGTTGGGCTTTGTTGCGCAGTCAGGCTTTCTTGCATAGCTTCACTCCATTGAATAGTGCTAACAGCATAATTTCCAATCTACCAAACACTGCGGCGATGTCAAGTTTTCGATATTCACTTGCACTCTACTACTCATAACAGGCTCTTACGATTGCCCTTAACGATAGCCCTTCACGAAAGCACCTGATGAAAGCTCATCACAAAAGCACATCACATTAACCCCTAAAGCTGACGCATACACGATTAGGGATAAAAATAGGTTAACTATGAGTAGAAACAGATGGCTGCTCAAAATAAATGGCAGCCTCTTCACGCACATGATCCGAATTAAGCGCCCAAAACGATTCGGAGATAATGGCTCTATCACTGTCAGATATCCAAATAATCCAATAACTCACATCGGGAAACTGCCCTATCACCTTTTTCATGGCCGCCAAATACATGCCATAGAGTTGCTCCATAAACTCCAGCGCGACCTCTGTGTAACAAAAATCCTCATCCGTCACAGTGTAAGCCTGTGTAAATACTTGATATAAGGCTTTGTAAGCATGCTTAACCTTCGCGAAATGATCATCGTGCCATTCGAGCCATTCATCGGGAATGTATCGGCTGTAAGTATCTGTGGGGTCGACTAAATCAGACTCACAATTCGTCACCGCAATGGGATACGCCATTTCCAGATCTTCCCCAAGCAATAACGCATAACCGTAGGGGGATTTTTGAGCACTTGCCGCCTTGATAGAAGCAATAAGTTCAGCCTCAAAGAGCCGTTGAATAGATGCGAGTGATTGAATAATTTCGGTTTTCATCATACTGATACTGTAAAAGCCTATCGTTGGTTTAGCCTATCATCTGTGGTCGCAGTGAGGTCATTTGTCCCAAATCACGCTCAGTCGTGCCTACACGGCGAATACATTCGCTCAGCGTTGATAATAAACAATTGACCAAAAATCAAACTGTTCGCCTTTGGCGGCGCACCAATCCGGAAACGGCTCATCCCCAGCAAGCGTGGAATACTCCTCCCAGCAATTAACCATCGACAGGTAATAATCATGCCTGTTTTGCAGCCTTGATTTACGCTCAATCGTCGGTAATCGCGTGATTAATGCTTGTGCTGACGCCAGCGAGTCTTTTGCCCGTGATATATCACCCAGCAACACAGATTCCGATAGATGGTGGGTCTGAAAATCGACACTGTTTAAATGAGACAACGCGACTTGAGTGAGGCAAATTTCATCGGTAGGCTCGAGTACTAACGCCCTTTCATAGGAATCGGTACCCCCACCAATAAAGCCTAACCATTTGTGGGGGATGGGATTGTTAGGCTCATCTAACGTCCATTGGGTGAGCACGCCTTTTAGTAAAACTATGAGGGGATAAGCGAGTAACTGATGTGTTTCACGATGCCAAAAGCCTAAGGAGGATAGCTCCTCTGCGATGTGCCTCTGATCTGCCAAGGACAGGCTCTTACAGTGCGACACGAATTGGTTTACCGTCGCAATCGCTTGCTTCTTTAGCCCTTGCTCTTTTTGCAGGCAATATTGACCAAAAAGTTCATACCCCTTCAAGGCCGAATACTGAGTCCCTATCGCCTTTAATCCTTCAAAGTTATCGCTATTCCAGTAGTTCATAAGGTACGTCAATCAGTATTTAATCGCCTATGATTGCCCATATTGAGTCTTACGGTAAACCAGATTTTGCCAATTAAAAAATAAATTTCCCACTAGGATATTGAATAATATAGTTTTTACTGGATAAACCTTGATGTTCAAAACAGCACTAAATATCACATAAATAAAGGCCCCTATTTAGGGGCCTTTGTACAATTTATTTAGAGTTTGATTAATACCCTGTTTGGGGCACTCCAATCTAAATGATATTTCTCGCCAGCGGGCTTATCTAAGCGCTCAAAGGTATGGGCACCGAAAAAGTCCCTTTGACCTTGAAGCAAGTTTGCTGGTAGGGTTTCGCTGCGGTAACTGTCGTAATAGGCCAATGCCGAACTAATACAAGGCACGGGGATCCCTTGCATCACAGCCGCCGCCACCGCACTGCGCCACTCGGTTTGTTTTTCCGACAAGGTAGTTGCAAAGGTGTCGGCCATCAATAAACAGCTTAAGTCCGCATTCGCTTGATAAGCTTGAGTGATAGATTGCAAGAAGGTGGCACGAATAATACAACCCGCACGCCAAATCTTCGCGATTTCAGCAAAATCGAGCTGCCATTTTTGCTCCTGCGCCGTCATCGCCATCAATTGGAAGCCCTGGGCGTAACAACACACTTTAGCGCAATAGAGCGCACTCTCTAAGGCATCAATTAAGACGGCTTTTTGAGCATCATCCATCGCCACAGAGGCAGGACCTGCAAGCTTTTTACTGAGTTCAACACGGAGGGATTTTTGGGTGCTCACCGCGCGCGCATAAACCGCTTCGGCAATAGTGGGAGCCGGACAACCAATTTGCAAACTGCTCACAGCAGTCCAAAGGCCAGTGCCCTTTTGCCCAGCTTTATCGAGGATCATCTCAACTAACGGTTTACCCGTTAGCGGATCCGCCTGTTTGAGCACCTCGGCGCTGATCCCCATCAGATAGCTGTTTAAACTACCCTTATTCCAACGTTCAAACACCTCACCCACTTCTGCTGCACTCATGCCTAAGCCATCGTGCATTAACTGATAGGCTTCGCAAATCAGCTGCATATCGGCGTATTCAATCCCGTTATGCACCATTTTCACATAATGTCCGGCGCCAGCAGGACCAATATAGGTCGTGCAAGGCTCACCTTCGGTCACGGGATTCCCCGGCTCAAAACGCTCAATCGGCAGCCCTGTTTGAGGATCAACCTTAGCGGCAATGGCCTTCCAAATCGGCGCCACATGCTGCCAAGCCCCAAGATCGCCACTTGGCATTAATGAAGGGCCAAAACGAGCACCCACTTCTCCGCCCGAAACCGCCGAGCTGAAGAAGATAAATTTCCCTTGGTAACGCTTTTCGCGCTCAACGGTGTCCGTCCAAAGACTGTTGCCCGTATCGATAACGATGTCGTCCGCTTCGATACCGGCAGAAATCAAGGCATGACATACCCCATCCACAGGCGCACCCGCAGGGACAGACAGCACGAGAATACGGGGTTGAGCGAGGCTTGCTAACATTTCTGAAAGATTAGCACAGCCTGTAATACGCAGATCCTGTCCTACACGTTCTTGTTTTTCTTGCTGTAAAACACCGTTGACTTTAACAGGATCGAGGTCGAAGGCACTGACGCGATATTGATTGTCGGCAATGTTTAGCGCGAGGTTTTTGCCCATCACGCCAAGGCCAATCACGCCAATGTCATTAAGATTGCTGTGGTTTTGCATTATATAATTCCCACGGGTCACAGAGGTTAGAAATAACCAATTTGGAGGTGTAATTATATCGGGCTTTGTAACTTAATTACCAGAGACAATAGACGATGCATACGATTGGCAATCTCGATTACAGTCTAAGATGCGTTGTTTTTTCAGGAGAATATTCCTAGATTTCATCAAACATCTTTACCAATCGTATACATCTGGGGCGAGCGCTTCCTTGTGGAAGTGAATTGATTAATGAGCGAGTTTTAAACCGAGAACACCAAGCAAAATGAGGATTAAACTGACAATTTTCAGCAAGCTTACCCCTTCGCCTAAGAGAATAATGCCCGCAATCGCGGTGCCCATGGCACCGATGCCAACCCAAACCCCATAGGCCGTGCCTATTGGCAGCTGTTTAACCGCCAGCCCCAATAACAGCACACTCACCGTCATGGAGAACACAGTAAAGACACTCGGCCACAGGCGGCTAAACCCGTCGGTGTACTTAAGCCCGATGGCCCAACCAATTTCAAATAGCCCAGCAAGAATTAATAGAAACCAGCTCATAGAGAACTCCCATACGGGGTCGTCCCCAAATTGATATCGGCGTATTTAGGGTCGTCCCTAAGCCGTTGTGAAGTATGTTTACATCGAATGTTTATTTAGATCGAAAGCTTGTTTAGATCGAAAGTATATTTGGATCTAAAGCAAAGAGGCAGACAAAGGCGCCTGATTAGAAAGCTAAGATCCAATGTCCTAAACGCCCGATGTCAAGGCAGAACCTTTAGGATGCGGGCTAGACTAGCAAATAGTGATGTATAAGAGCAAGCCTTGGACTTTAGCGATTTCATCCAAAAGTAAAGAATCCGCCTTCTTAGAAGGCGGCTTTGATTTGCCCCTGGAAGGGGCTATTTCCTTACACCTACTTCATCTGTAGCGACAATTGAGCATCATGCTCTAGATCTTGCTTATCTTGATGGCGA